>JAITDK010000255.1 GCA_031282605.1 Oscillospiraceae bacterium | reverse complement strand
AGTTTCCATGATTTGCTAACCGGCAGCCACTCCCGATCCATCCGCGCCAGAATATGATTCAGCGTGTGAATCGCGCGCTTTAGATACGACGTGTAGCATACGTCAAAATCGTATCCCAACCGCTTGAGCGTATCCCCTGCCAGCTTAGCCTCCTCCGCCCCCGCATCCGACAGATCAACGTCCGTCCAGCCTGTAAACCGGTTTTCTTTGTTCCATTCGCTTTCGCCATGCCTGACAAGCACCAGTTTCATTATTCCACTACCTTCCAAACCCATTAAACGTGCACTTCCTTTCTCAATCCGTATAATACCATAACCTGGCATCCGCGGTCAATATACAGCCCGCCCGTACAGTTTCGCAAATAATAATTGACATTTGCTTAATATTATGTTACACTTTCGTCATAAACTCACCTTGAGAGGAGACTGCGTATGCGGCGACGGTTCGCGGCGTCCTTTACATTCAGAGCGGTTTCGCTGATTCTTTCGATGCTTATAATTGCCGCCATATTCAATTCCGTGCTGGCGGACGCTATCCCGCTGCTTAACCGATCCGCCGCCGAGAACGGCATGGTGCGCGTGCGGCTCGACTCGATAGGCAAGCCGGGCGTATACAACCTCACCACTACCGGCGCTTATACCGCAGGCGGCGTCAGTATACCCGGCGGATCCAGCGTGATTGTACGCGCTAACGGCGGATCGTTCACTATGACCGTCGGCGGGACTAGCCGCGACATGGGCGCGTCGTTCTGGATGGCACGGCAATCAAGCGGCGCGGGCGTCAAGATCAGCCAAGCCAGCGCGCCGGGCAACGTCTACCCGGGCGATCTGCGGTTTTATTATTCCGGCGGCAGCGCATATGTGATCTGCCGCGCTTATATCGAGGATTATCTGCTGGGCGTGGTCGGTTATGAGATGAGCGATTCCTTCCCGCTCGAAGCGCTGAAAGCTCAAGCGATCACGGCGCGCACTTACGCCATGAAGCGCATATCCTCGGGCAGCGACTACGACGTCAAGGATACGACGGCCGACCAGGTCTACAAGGGCACATCCAGCGGCGCTAACGTTAAGTCCGCCGTGCAGGCTACAACCGGTATGGCACTAATGTACAACAACGCGTATTGCTCGGTATATTACTCCTCCTCAAACGGCGGGCAGACGGAATCCAATAAGAACGCCTGGGGCGGAGCCGCTCTTCCCTACTATCGTTTGCAGGACGATCCTTATGATCTGGCAAACCCCAGCGCCACGGTGCGCAAGGCGACCATCTACGCCGACTTCACTCGTAACACCGCCGCGTTCCAGTCGCTCGTCAGCGCCAAGGCGGGCGGCGTGTCGCGGATCAACGCCGCGGAGACGACGTCGCCCAAGTTCAGTTCGCCAAGCAAGCTATATACCCAGTTGCGCCTTGATGTGACAAAGACGGACGGCTCGTCCGCAACCGTGACGCTGGATCTGTTCGGCGGCGCGGCCAGCGCGCTGGGCATCAGCCTTTCCAATCTCAAGAACGAGCTGTTCACGGTGGAATCGACGTCCGGTGGATTCCAGTTGATGGCGCGTCGTTACGGCCACGGCGTAGGTCTCAGCCAGTACGGCGCGCAGCAGATGGCCAGTATCGGTTATGACTATCTAAATATAATGGGGTTCTACTTCCCCGGCGCCACGCTGGTCAAGCACAGTTACACCGCCAGCCTGCTGAACGGCAGCGCAACCGCAGCCGCCGATAATGCGAACGACGCCACCACCGCTTCGGCGTCCAACTCCATCACGTCCAACTCTATAGAAGCTGTCGTCGCTCTATCCGATCCGTCGTCGAGGCTGAACCTGCGCCAAACGCCCAGCCCCACCGCCGTCGTGCTCGCGAAAATCCCCAACGGCAGCTCGATCCGCGTCCAGAGCGCGGACAAGTCCGGCTGGCTGAAGGCCTCGTTTGGCGGCGCCACGGGTTACATCATGACCCAGTATGTCCAATACGCCTCGGACGGCGCAACGTCTCTTCCTAACCCCTCCGCCACGCCCGAAGCGCAGCCAGCCGCTCAGACCGCTTCTCAACCGAACGACTCTGGGCAGATAGTCGGCATGGGCATCGTCACGCTTGAATCCAAGACTGGCAACCTAAATGTGCGCAAAACGCCGTCGAATAGCGCGCAGGTGCTGATTAAGGTTCCCTCTGGATCACAGGTCGAGGTATACGCAATCAGCGGCGGTTGGGCCGAGATACGATACAAGGGTCAGTATGGCTACGCCGCGTCGCAATACATCAAACTTAACGGCGCGGCGTCGAGCGGCGGGTCAACGACCGCTTCCGCTTCATCCACCGGCTCGCCCACATCGTCCGGCAGTATCTCGGCCGCACAGAACACGCTGGCCGCTCAGGTGAACACGGACAGCGGCGAAGGCAACGTATACCTGCGCGCGAAGGCCAACAAGAACGCTACGATCCTGGATCGCGTGCCGCACGGCTCGCAGGTGACGGTGTTGGGCGCCGACGGTTCCTGGGCGCGCGTGACATACAAGGGGCGAACGGGATATATACTGTCCGACTACCTGGTGTTCAACTAACCAATTAACCGACCATAACACGTGGAGCGGGCGGACTGAACGGACGCCGCTTGGTTCGCCCCCATTCGGGAAGGAGGATTCACGAATGAAACGTCAGCATCGCTTAATCGCTTTAATTTCGGCACTGTTGATCGCTCTGTCAATCACGGCGCGCGCTCAAGCCGCCGTGACCGCCTTGCGCCCGGGAGACGAAGGCCCCGCGGTCGAGGTTCTGCAACAGGAACTGATGCGTAAGGGATTCTACACATATCCTCAGATAACGGGATACTACGGCGCGGAGACCGAGCTGGCCGTTCGCCAGTTCCAGCAATCGGTAAAACTAGCGCGAGACGGCGTCGCGGGCAAGGTAACGCTGAAAACGCTGTTCGGCAAAAACTTAGAGAGCGCGCTGGGCAACGCGGCCTTGTCGAGCGGCTCGCCGTCGCTGGCGAAGGCCGCCAAGGAGGAGGAGTCCCGTCCGGACGTAATCACGCCGCGCGCCGTCGCAAGCGCTATTCCCATATATGGAGACGACGGCAGTGACGACGGCGTGCTCAAGAAGGGTCAAACCGGTTCAACCGTTCTTGAGATACAGCGAACCCTGGTCGCGCTGGGATACCTGAGCAGCGCCGACGGCGAATTCGGCAGTCAGACTGAAAGCGCGGTTATGTCGTTTCAGATCGCTTCCGGGTTGTCGGCCGACGGGCAGGTCGGCCCTCGAACCCTGGCCGCGTTAAGCGCCCGCGACGCAATCACGGCGGAGAAGTCGGCGCCATCATTAAGCGGTCAGAGCGGTTCCCGCGCCGCGCAGGCCATCGCCATCGCCAAGCAATTCCTCGGCGCCAAGTACGTCTATGCCACCGCAGGACCCACGACATTCGACTGCTCGGGACTAACGCTGTACGTATTTAAGCAGCTGGGATTCACTCTGCCCCATACCACGCGGCTGCAGTGCCAGATGGGCTCGTACGTCGATTACGAAAATTTACAAATGGGCGACCTCGTTTTCTTTGACACAGTGCCTGGAAATGGGTTACAATATGATCATGTTGGTATTTATATAGCCAACGGGCAGTTCATTCACGCGGCGTCCGGCAGCACTGGCAAAGTAACCATCAGTTCCCTGACCAGCGGGTATTACAGGAACGCGTTTACAAACGCCCGGAGGCTCTTGTGATCCATAATTTTGATTTGTTGGATGGATTCTTCGGAAGCGATCGTTTTATCAACGGAGGGATAGCAAATGATTTTCGCCAAAAAGCGGCGGGCTTTATATTGTTTACTCGCCACACTAATACTCGCGTCAATCCTCGCCACGCACACCGCGGTTGTTATCGCGGAGGAATGGCCGGGATTGTTTGGCGCAGTTGAAACATACGAACCAACGCCGGAAAATCCCAATATAACGCCGCCTTTAATCGACACGGTCGAAGCATATTACGAACCAACGCCGGAAAATCCCGTTATAACGCCGGC
>JAITDK010000218.1 GCA_031282605.1 Oscillospiraceae bacterium | reverse complement strand
CAAATTGGCCTCAATTTTGAAAAAGCGGGCAAATTTAGGCTTTGATCTAGCCGAAACACCACAATATCTAGTAGGTGATTGCCGCTCAACGACTATATGCGCCCGCTGAGCTGTAACAGGCGGTGCTAATTTTAGGAAGCGCATCCAACACTCTCCGATTGACACGAGACCCCTTGGGGGGGTATTATGTTACAAATCGGAATACAACTTAGGACACGCCGCAACACGCAGGACGGAGGCTTTATATGGCTGTTACCACAGAGAAGAGCGCCGGCAATGGCACGCTTACCGCCGACTCAATCGAGTTTATACCCGTCAAGCCGGAACAAATGAAGGCAAAACCCGATGAAAACCGCCTGGGTTTTGGTAAAATATTCACGGACTATATGTTTGTTATGGATTATGAGAATGGCGCGTGGCGCAACCCTAGGATTCAACCATACGGGCCGTTTATGATGGATCCGGCGTCGAGCGTGCTGCATTACTCGCAAAGCGTGTTCGAAGGCCTGAAGGCTTATCGTGCGGCGGACGGCTCGATTCGGCTGTTCCGCGCGAGGGATAATTTCGAGCGGATGAACAGGTCGTGCGAGCGGCTGTGCATCCCGCGGCTCGACGTCGATTTCGCGTTGGCGGCCATGAAGCGTCTGCTCCGTCTGGAGGCCGAATGGGTGCCCTCCGCGCCCGATACCACTATGTACATACGCCCGACGATCATCGCGGTCGATCCATTCTTGGGCGTGCACGCGGCCGAGCGTTATACTTTCTATATCATACTCTCGCCGTCGGGCGCGTATTTCCCGGATGGCATGGCGCCCGTGCGCATATACGTGGAGGATGAGTTCGTGCGCGCGGTGCGCGGCGGCATGGGCTTCGCCAAAACTGGCGGCAACTACGGCGCGTCCATACTTGCGGGCGCGATCGCGCAGGAGAAGGGCTTCACGCAGGTGCTCTGGCTTGAGGGCGTGCATAGGCGCTATATCGAGGAAGTCGGATCGATGAACATATTCTTCAAGGTGCATGGCGAACTGTGGACGCCGAGGCTCAACGGCTCCATACTGCCGGGCATCACACGCAGCAGCGTGATCGAACTGGCCACCGCGATGGGCGTCAAGGTTTTCGAGAAGGATATCGACGTCTACGAGCTGTTCGACTTAGGCGCTCGCGGCGAGTTGGAGGAAGCGTTCGGCTCGGGTACGGCCGCCGTCATATCCCCTGTCGGGATGCTCCGCCTGCAAAGCCGCGATCTCATCATCAATAATTTCCAAACAGGGCCGTTATCCCAGCGCCTGTATGACACGCTCACCGGCGTGCAGTACGGACGCCTGACCGATCCGTTCGGCTGGACGGAGACCCTGTAACTCCATTCGCCGGAGGCTGACACTGTGAGGAGATACCTGGATTTCGAAGGGTTGCACCTGAAGGATCAGACAGCCAGCGCTATGCGCTCGGCGCGGTATGCGCTGTGCAAGCGGCTATTTGCCGAACAACCGCCGCCTATGAACGGCGTGCTCAATACATGGGATTCCAACGCGCTGGAGCTGCTGCTTGCGCTGGGCTGGCATGATCTGCCCCACGCGCCGACAGCGCTGCAGCGCCGCGGCTTGGCTCGGCGCGCGGTGCGCGATAACCTGGAGATTGACACGGACTGCCTCGCGCCGAACGAGCACACGCTGCTGGAGCGTATCCTCGCGATGGGCGGCGTGGCTGATATCGCCTGCGCGGACGACTTTGACGCCGCGCTGGCGCTGCGCAATCGTCTGTGGTGCGACCTGGGCGGCCTGGACGGCCGACCGGCTATACGAATCGACCCGACGCTTGAGGAGCCGATCCGCAAAGCGATGAGCAGGTTTGACCATCTCCAAGTACGGCTGAAGATATTCACGTTCGACGCGATGATCAACGCTATGCTGTACGCCGCAGGGTTCATGGACGATCAGCTGCCGCGCGAGCGTTTCTGCGTGGACGTGCTAAGCGCCACGCCAGATGATCCCGCCGCGAACCGCCTCGCGCGCAACTTTGTGGAAGCGGCGTACGACTGTGTCGTTTACGCAAACTGCCGCCTTCTGCTGCACGGCGCGCTGGCGCTTCCGGAAACCCTCGTCGAGCAGCTGGCCATGCGCGGCGCGAACGTCCCGCCGATGACCCCGGCGCAAATGCTGGGCTGCATGAACGGGCTACTGCCAGAGGAGCGCGGCGCGATGCATACTCTAAAGCGCACGCTGCAGTACGCGCTCCGCCCCGACGTCTCCCTGGATGAAGCCGCCGAGGATCTCAAGCTGCTGACCAAGCAAGGCGTAGGCTTCGAGCAGTTGCAGCAGGTCACGCGGGATATGCTCTGCGTGATCCCTACCCCGGCGATCGAATTCGCCTTGCGCGGTTTGATCGATCATACGCCCAGGTGGCTGTAGCCGAATGCTGAATTACAGATAGTTTTTATAGACGGATATCCTGGTTGTCGCGTTATACTCCGCGCCGCTAAGATTTCCCCGTCTTCGCGGCACGGAGTATAGCGCGAATTTCGTTCTGCGCTTGTGACGCTTTGGTACGACCTATACGCCCTCGCCGATAAGAATCTTCACGGACTAGCGATGGGTTTCCTCCGCCTCTAGGGCGGCGCGGGCGATTCCGTTATGTCCCGCTAACTGTGAGCAGGCTCGGTTTGCACAGAGCCGCAGCCGGCGACAGTCGGCGAAGCGGCAATACAAACCCTATGCAAGAGCCGACGCGAGCGGCGAAAAGACGCGCGAAGACGGGAATTTCTTAGCGGTATGAAGTATCCCTTGACGAGTATCTCTCTAAGAACCGCTGCGTCCTCTCGTTCCGCGGCGCGCTGAAGAATGTCTCCGTCGCCCCCTGCTCGACGATCGCGCCGTTGTCGAAGAACGCGACGCGATCGGAAATCTCACGCGCGAACTGTATCTCGTGTGTCACAATCAACATGGTCATGCGTTCGCGCGCCAAATCGCGGATCACCTTCAATACCTCGCCGACCAGCTCTGAATCCAGCGCGGACGTCGGCTCGTCCAGCAACAGTATCGACGGTCGCAGCACCAGCGCGCGGGCTATGCCCGCCCTTTGCTGCTGTCCGCCCGACAGCCTAGAAGGGTACTCGTCCGCGCGATCCAGCATCCCCACCTTATCCAGAACGGCGCGCGACTGATCGCGAGCCTCCCGTTTTGTCATACCGCGCACCAGCAACCCCTCCGCGACATTGTCCAGCGCGGTCTTATTCTGGAACAGGTTATAATTCTGGAACACCATCGCGGTGTTCAGCCGCATCCATTGAATGTCCTTCGCCGTCGCGGACGATGCCTCCACGCGCCGCCCGTCCAGCGTCAGTACGCCGCTGTCGGCGCGCTCCAAAAAGTTCACGCATCGCAGCAGCGTACTCTTTCCCGCGCCGCTCGGGCCAATGATA
>JAITDK010000209.1 GCA_031282605.1 Oscillospiraceae bacterium | reverse complement strand
CGGTCGCTAAAATCATCCATGGCGTCTGAGGGATTCGATTTCACTAAGATGATCGCAGCCAAATCCGGATGGCTATTCTTGATCGTACTAGCAATCTGCGCACAAACGCTGCTAACTAGTTTCTCTTGAGATTGAAAATAACCCTCTGAACCTTCAAAGCTGAGTGATACTAACAGGTATCGCTCGTCAAGTCTGTCGGACAGCAGACGCAACGTGGTCGTTTTCCCATACTGCCGCGCGCGGTTTATGACAAAATAATCCCCCGGCTCGATGTAATCACGGATGATAGTCTCAATCTTCGCGCCGATATCGACCATGTAATGCATGGTCGGATTGCATACGCCGGTGATATTGAAACGCTTGTTTGCCATGTCGCTTGTATCCTCCTTGAACCGTCCGTCTGCTGGCAGTATAGCATTTTATCCCGCAGTCTTCAACCTTGCGAAGCCGCCGGTTGGCGATTAAGAAACCGGTTGATTAAAGAGTGATGATAATCAGGTTAACGGCAGCCGCCGAGTATGACAGCCATACATTAACATCGTGTTAACGTCTTGTATGACTTGACGAACCATCCGCGTAATTATAAAATGACTGTGCTAGCCGAAGATATTTCCGGTTAGGCAGATGATATATATATTACTAAGACTAGGTTATTATAATCCCGGGAGGTATTGATGATTTCAGTGCAATTAACGCGTCTGATGGAGTCGCCGCGGGTGCGCGGCCAATTCCAGACGATGTATGGCAGCCGCGAGGGCGCGATCGTCTCGCAGGTCGATCGATATACGCGAGTGGCGAAGCGGTTCGGGCAGCTGTTCCCGGACGACGCGCGATGTATCCGTTTTTTCTCCGCTCCGGGGCGCATTGAGATTGGCGGGAACCACACCGACCACAACCATGGGATGGTACTGGCAGCCGCGATCTCGTTGGACGCCGTCGCCGCCGCCGCGCCTAACGGCACGTCGACGGCGCGCGTATGCTCCGAAGGGTTCGATCCTGTCGAGGTGGATCTGAACGATCTCGCGCCGCGCGAGTCGGAGCTTAGGACGACGGCGGCCGTGGTGCGCGGCGTTCTGGCTAGACTGAGGGAGCGTGGAATACCGGTCGAGGGCTTCGACGCCACCGTATCCAGCGGCGTCAAGACGGGATCGGGGCTGAGTTCGTCGGCGGCGTTCGAGGTGCTGCTGCTGACCATGACGGACAGCCTGTTCGGCGGCGGGCGGTTGGACGCCAAGACGCGCGCGAGAGTCGCTCAGAACGTCGAGAACACATACTTCGGCAAGCCCAGTGGGCTGATGGATCAGATGGCCTCGTCGGTCGGCGGACTGGTTTGGATCGACTTTCGGGGAGGCGACGCGCAGGTTACGCCGGTTAGTTACGATTTTGCGCGCAAGGGCTACGCGATCGTCGTCGTCAATCCCGGCGGGGATCACGCCGACCTGAACGACGAGTACGCTTCCATTCCATATGAGATGAAGTCCGTCGCGGCGCTGTTCGGCCAGGAGACGCTGCGCGGGGTTCGGGTGGAGCAGGTGGAGTCGTCCATGGCCTCGCTCAGGGAACGCGGCGCGTCCGACAGGGCGATATTGCGCGCGCTGCATTACTTCGATGAGAATCAACGCGTCGCGGAACAGGCTCGCGCGCTGGAACGCGACGATCTGCCGCGCTTCCTGGAGTTGATTGTCGAATCAGGCGAAAGCTCGTGGAAGCTTCTGCAGAATGTGTACGCGCGCCGCGACAGTCAGTCGCTCGCGCTCGCGCTGGAGATAGCGCGGCGATTCCTAAACGGGCAGGGTGCGTGGCGCGTGCATGGCGGCGGGTTTGAGGGTACGATACTGTGCTTTGTGCCGACGGACAAGCTGGGCGCGTTTGTGCGCCGGATGAACGGCGTGTTTGGGGATCATTGCTGCGACGTGCTGGATATCCGCGCGATAGGCGCCGCGGAAGTCATAGATTAATCATAATCATAAAGGGGACGTAAACATGCTGCTTATTAAGAACGCCAAACTGCTGACTATGGCGGCCAAGGATTATCCCGGCGGCGCGGACATGCTGGTCAACGACGGCGTGATCGTATCCATCGGCACGAACCTGCCCGAAAGCGGCGCGAGGGTCGTCGATGCGTCGGGACTAACCGCGCTGCCCGGGCTCATCGACGCGCATTGCCACATAGGTATGTGGGAGGACAGCATCGGCTGGGCCGGCAGCGACGGCAACGAGATGACCAAGCCGATCACACCCGAGATGCGCGCGCTGGACGCCGTCAATCCCGAGGACCGATGTTTCGCGGACGCGCTGAAGGCGGGCGTCACGCTGGCCGCAACCGGACCCGGCAGCGCGAACGTGATCGGCGGGCAGTTCATCGCGATGCGCACCGCCGGGACGCGGCTGGACGACATGCTCGTCAAGGAACCCCTGGCGTTGAAGATAGCGTTCGGCGAGAACCCGAAGCGCTGCTACGGCGAGAGCCAGAAGAAAGAACCGATGACCCGCATGGCGACAGCCGCGCTGCTAAGACAGGCGCTGGTGGACGCGCAGTCATACCAGACCAAGTTGAGCCAAGCGGGCGAGGATAAGCGGCCTGACCGCAATCTGGGCAAGGAGATACTCGCCGCCGCGCTGAGCGGGGGACTGCGCGTCAAGGCGCACGCGCATCGGGCGGACGACATACGCACCGCGCTGAGAATCCGGGACGAGTTTCACCTGAATATGACGCTGGAACACTGCACGGAGGGTTGGCGGATACTGGACGCGCTTAGATCCGCGCAATGTCCGGTGATATTAGGGCCGCTGTTCGGCGACCGCAGCAAGGAAGAGCTGCGCAACATGACATATGAAGCCCCGTCGATGCTACACAAGGCGGGCATAAGGTTCGCGATGATGACGGATCACCCGGTGATACCGCTGGAATATCTGCCTGTCACAGTGGCGGTGGCGGTGAGATACGGGTTGCCGCAGCGTGCCGCGTTAGAGGCGATCACGATCAACGCGGCCTGGGCGATAGGGCTGGACGATAGGTTCGGATCGCTGGAACCGGGCAAGGAAGCGGATTTCGCGCTGTACGATGGGGATCCGCTGGATACGCGCACGCGTGTGAAGCAAGTATATGTGCGCGGACTGCTGGCGCATGAAGGTTGACACGGTTTGTTATAATGAGGATGAGACGGCGGCGCTTGGCGCTCGGCTCGCGGTGGGGTTGAGACCGGGCGACGCTGTGCTGTTGCGCGGTGCGATGGGCGCGGGGAAGAGCGTGTTCGCGAGGGGACTGGCGTGCGCGCTGGGTGTGAGCGAGGCGATGCCGTCGCCGACGTTTATGCTGATGCTGCCTCATCGCGCGGCGGATGGGTTGATGGTGTATCACATGGATCTGTTCCGGCTGGACGGGGCGGAGGCGTTCTTCGCGGCGGGACTGGACGAGGCGTTGGAGGAGGGCATAGCGCTGGTGGAGTGGCCGGAGCGGTGTCCTGGAGCGTTCAGCGCCGCGCGGCGGCTGTTCGATGTATGCATTGAATATTGTGGCGGCGAGAACGAGCGGCGCGTCGTTATGGACTGCGGATAGGTGAAGACTGCTTGGCGCAGCGGCAAAGAGGTTTCCGGCGCCCCCTCCCGACCTCCCCCCCGGAACTAGGAACATAGCAACGTGGAACCGGTTACGTTCCGGAGCAGACTCTCGGACACGGTGGGCAGTTCGAAGCCGACGGAATGTGCATCACGATGGTCCAGGCGAAGCCTGGTCAGGTTTCGACAGGGCTGAAAGCCCTTCGCAGGGTCCGGGACGCGGCGCGTCCGCGCCTTCGGGAAGGGGACTGACGTCCCCCTCCCGACCTCCCCCCGGGGCTTAGAACGTAGCAACGTGGAACCGGTTACGTTCCGGAGCAGACTCTCGGACACGGTGGGCAGTCCGAAGCCGACGGAATGTGCATCACGATGGTCCAGGCGAAGCCTGGTCAGGTTTCGAAAGGGCTGAAAGCCCTTCGCAGGGTCCGGGACAGAGTCCCGAATCCCCCGTTTCACCCCCCATCGGGGGGAAGGGGGGCGTTCCCCAGCGCATCGTGTTAGTTATCAGCGGTGAAATCGAAACCCTCACTCCCGCGCCCCGCCAGCGATGATGCCATAAAGGAATAGTCATCCCACACCATAGTGGCGGGGCGCCAGTAACTTAAAGCGCATCCGGTTCGCAAACCGGACAGCGTCCCGCCGCAGCGAACAGCCGAAGCTTACGCTGCGCAACGCCCACACAATCCCCATGTCGCAGGCTGACCCCGCACGTCAAATAGACATTAAGGAGTGACGCGATGCGCATACTATCCCTAGATACCTCCGGCGCATCCATCAGCGTCGCGGCGATTGACGGCGCGCGCGTCGTGTTCGAGGCGTTCGAGCGCACCGGTCAGACTCATTCCGCGCGGCTGCTGACGCTGGTGGAATGCGCGCTGACTGCGGCGGGCTGGAGCGTAGGCGACGTCGAGCGCATCGCGGTGGTCGTTGGTCCCGGCTCATATACCGGAGTAAGGATAGGCGTGTCGACTGCGCGCGGGCTGGCGCAAGCGTTGGGTATACCGTGTGTTGGACTGGACGCGCTGGAAGCGCTGGCGGCGCAGGCGGTCGGACTGGGATACGGCCTGGTATGCCCGCTGCTGGATGCGCGCGCGGGACAGGTGTACGGCGCGGCGTTCGACTGCGGCGGCGACGCGCCAAAACGATTGATGGGGGATGAGGCTTGCCCTCTTGATACCTTATTGGACGCGGTTCAAGCGCGCGCGTCGGCTGATAATCGTCCTATTGTATTCACGGGTGAAGGCGCGGCGGCGACGCGCGGCGGGGTCGTCGGCAGGTTTGGCGAACGCGCGCTCATTTTGCCGGAATCGCTCTTGTACCCGCGAGCGTCGGCGGCCGCGCTGCTCGCGATGAATCGTCCTGTCGTCGCTTACAATGAACTGATCCCTCTGTATCTTCGCGCGCCACAAGCAGAGCGTGAGCGTATCGCTCGCGAAGGCGTATGAGCCATCCGCGCTGGTTCGTCCGGGCGATGACGATGGAGGATATCGACGCCGTCGAAGCGATCGAGCGCGAGTCGTTCGCCATACCATGGTCTCGCGAAGCGTTCATCCGCGAACTGACCGTTAACGCTACGACCGCGCGGTACCTGGTTCTCGATCAAGACGGCGAGGTCGTCGGCTACGCCGGGATGTGGCTGGTCATTGACGAAGGGCACGTCACAAACGTCGCGGTCAGGCGGGACTGCCGGAATCGCGGCGGAGGATTGATGTTGATGCGCGCGCTGATCGCGGAGGGCATTGAGAACGGGCTGGTGTATATGACCCTCGAAGCGCGCCGGAGCAACCTGGTCGCGCAAAATCTGTATCATAGGATGGGATTCATTGACGTGGGCTTCAGAAAAAGGTATTATGAGGACAACAGGGAAGACGCGCTGGTCATGACATGCGAGGATTTACCAAAGGCGCTGAGCGGCGGCTGGCCGCAGCAATGTGAGATGAGGTGAATGGCAGGACATGTGGGATCAGAACGGCGATACGGCCAAGGATCCATTTTTATCGCGGCCGATAGGGCCGCTGGGCATCATCGCGATGCGCGGTACGGAAGAATTGGGCGCGCTGATCAACAGTTATCTGATACGCTGGCGCGACGGCCATGAGAACAGCGACGAGGAACTATTCACATCCCCCGGCTACGAGCGGGACAGTTTCCTGGTGGAGGCCGCGTGTCCCAGGTTCGGCACGGGCGAAGCCAAAGGCATGATCCGCCAATCGGTGCGCGGATATGATCTGTATATACTGTGCGACGTAGGCGCGCATAACTGCACATATCCAATGTACGGGCAGCAGGTGCCCATGTCTCCTGACGAGCACTATCAGGACTTAAAACGCATAATCGCCGCCGCCGGCGGCAAGTCTAAACGCATAAACGTTATAATGCCCATGCTGTACGAAGGACGGCAGCACCGCCGCGCCAGCCGCGAGTCGCTGGACTGCGCGCTGATGCTGCAGGAACTGGAACGCATGGGCGTTTCTAATATAATCACATTTGACGCGCATGATCCGCGCGTGCAAAACGCCGTGCCGTTGTGCGGGTTCGAGAACATTATGCCCTATTACCAGAACCTCAAGGCGCTGTGCCGCACCGAGAAAGACCTGATAATAGACAAGGATCACATGATGATCGTATCCCCGGACGAGGGCGCGATGGGTCGGAACATGTATTATTCGTCGGTGCTGGGGATAGACATGGGCATGTTCTACAAGCGGCGCGATTACACCAGGATATGCAACGGCCGCAACCCGATCGTCGCGCACGAGTACCTGGGCGCGGATCTAGAGGGCAAGGACGTGCTGATCACCGACGACATGATCTCCACCGGCGAGTCGATGCTGGACGTCGCGCAGGAATTGAAGATCCGCCGCGCACGACGGATATTCGTCGCCGCGACGTTCGCCTATTTTACCAACGGGCTGGCCGATTTCGACAAAGCGTACAAGGATGGCCTGATCAGTAAGGTTTTATCGACAAATCTGACGTATCTGCCGCCCGAACTGCGCAGCGCGCCCTGGTTCACGCTTGTTGATATGAGCAAGTACCTATCCTATATCGTCGCGATACTGAACCACGACCGATCGCTGAACAACCTGCTAAATCCGGTAGGCCGGATAACGAAACTGCTCGGCAATTACAGGGATATGCAGGCGCGGTCGGGGATAAGAATGTTTTAAGGGTTGCTGTTATTATGAAAGAGAGACAGGCTGCGGGCGGGGTCGTAGCGTTGACCGCTTTGTTCCTGATGCTGATGCGGTTTCTCAGTCCGGGGTTTCGCGCGGGGTTTGATTGGATCGCGCTGGGGTTGGTCGTGCTGGCGGCGGCGGGCGTGATGCTGCCCGCGCTGCTGCCCGACGTTGGGCGGCGCGCGGCGGATCGTCCTGCGGCCCCGTCAGAGAGCGAGGACGCGGGTCAGGTTTCCAGCTATTCCGCCGCGCTGACGCTAAGGGATCGCGCCGCGAGACTGGGCTGGATTACGCCGGAGGGCGGGGTATACGACGCGCTTATAAAACTCTCGCGCCGTAACGCGCACGCCGCGCTGTCAGGAGCGTACGCGACCCTGACACTGCTGCTGAATCCTGGCGAATCGGACGACATTGACGGTGGCGAATTCAACGCGGCTATTCAATCCCTCGTTCAGCGTAAACGGATGCGCGAGCCTGAGGCCGCACTGCTTATTAGCCTTCTGGATGCGCTGGATGAACGCTGCACGGTTGGCGCCGCGCGCGTCGACGAGCAGTCGCAGAACGCACTGCTGGATACGACGCTTAGTGCGATTGCGTTTTTGGAACGCGTGGCGTAGACGCCGCTGCGGCGGGACGCTGTTCGGTTTGCGAACCGAATGCGCTTCAAGTTTGTGGCGCCCGCCAATATGACGTGAGTTGACTACTTCTTT
>JAITDK010000198.1 GCA_031282605.1 Oscillospiraceae bacterium | reverse complement strand
CGCCGGAGTCGATTGAAGCGGTGGTGGATTCCGTGGCGAAGAGCGGTATATTGGGGTGAGATTAAAACGTGGGTTCGGCAGCTCCTATATGCCGGCGCTGCGTAAGGTTGCCCCCTATGCTGACCCTGCGCGAGATCCCCCCCTTTGCCACCGATGCGGCAGAGAGGGGCAGGGGGAGTAAGAAAGCCATATATCTCGACTTTCATAAACATGCCCTCGCCCGCGATTCAGCGATTCCAAATTCAGGATTAATCAATATGATTCGGTTCATACAGTCGATTTTCGGACGGCTTTGGGTCAAACCCCGTCGTCTCGTAAAAGGGAAACTGATTGTATTCGGTCGGATTATAGCAAAAAATTCTAAATTTGGAATCGCATGGTTACGCAGGGCGGCAAAGGTATGGCTGAAGCATCCTAATACTGCCGGCAGTGAACGATTATTAAAGAGCAAAGCTAACATACCCGGGCAAGCGCCGCCGTGATTCTGCCGCTGAGAAAACGATCGCCATATTCTAGAATCACCCAATATTACCAATCAAATGCCCGCGGCGCATGGGTTTTTTGTCAAGTATTCAACGCCCGTCGACGCCTCGGCCGCGTCAGGCTCAAGCGCAAATGTAAAATCTGCAAACCCTTGGAAGAAAATATATCGCAAAACACGTCATATGGTGTGGGTGCAGGGCATGGCTCTGCGCTATCCGATGGCGCGGGAATAGAACCCCGTCCCAGCAAAAACAAATACACCGCGAAATAAACGACTGGAGGTGAACGCATTGCGGACAGGCAGAACCCATTCCCGCCTTATGCGTGCGATTCCGATTACCACGCTGTGCGTCGTCCTGACCGCCATACTGATCGCGCTTAACGCGACCGGCGCGCTGGCCGTACCTATCGCCGGACGCAGCTCCGCGGCGGGCGGAGGCGCATTGCAGTACAGCGACAACCCCGTGCCTTACGGCATATCGCCCACTACCGGCCTGCCCACGGTCAATATGGAATACAAGCCGCTAATCATGGTTATGTCCAACCAGCCGGAGGCGCGGCCGCACTGGAACATGTCCGAGGCGGATATAGTATACGAGGCCGTATACTCCGGCCCGTCCCACACGCGCTATACGCTGGTATATAATGATACGATGCCCGATATGGCGGGCGGACTGCGTTCCGCGCGCGTGTTTTCGGCCAGCCTGCGCCAGGAATGGGATTGCCCGTTCGTGTTCTGGGGCTGGCAGACGCTGACTGGCACCAGCGTATCCGATTACTTCAAGCAGCATAACGTCGACCTGAAGTTCCAGATCAACGGCGTTACCAACAAGTACGAGGACGTGCTGTTCAGAACGTCCGGGCAGTTCGCTCGGCGCAGTCCGCACAACGCCGCGGCCAATCTGGCCGCCATATCAGCCAAGTATTACCCGGACTATACGCCGCGCAACCACGCATACAAGTTCAGCGACACGGTGCAGAACGGGTATGACTCCGCCGTGGCCGTCAACATCAACTACGGCGAAGATTACAACCCGACATATACATACAACGAGGCGCAGCGGCTCTACGAACGCAGCTACAACGGCCAGCCGGAGATGGACGGCTACACCGGCAAGCGCATCGTCGCGTCAAACGTCATTGTGCAGCGCGTAAAGCTGATGTTCTTCAACAACACATCCTCTCGGCCGGTGTATGAGTTGGTCGGCGAGGGTCTGGCCGACATGTTCATCGGCGGGCGGCACATTCAAGGCAAGTGGGTGCGCAACAGCGACGACAGCCGTACCGTATTTATCGACTTCATGGGTAACGAGGTGCCGCTGCTGCCCGGAAAGACGTTCATTCAGCTAGTGGCGAACACCCTCGACTACACATATACCCGGCAGGATGGCGCCGTTATCACCAATACGTTCGACGAAAGCAAGCTCACCGAAGCCGAGACCGCTCCGATTAACGTCGACGACAGCGAGTTGGATAACCTGGGCGAAGAGTAACGCCCATAACCAGGGTCTGGTTCGAAGAACTCGAAGCGCCGTCCGATATGGGCGGCGCTTTTTCTTTTTTTCGATTAGACTTTTTTAATTAGACCCGCGCATAAACCGCTCGAATCAGGGCATGATATGATCGAGGCAAGTGATGGTCAAAGAATCATCGCAGGCGATCAACAGAACGTACGCCGATAGTTTTGCGCGGCCTTCATGGCTCTGTGCGGGAGATCGGGTTATAGGTGGATGAGTGAACCATCTTGTACGGGATCGCGATTGCTTTGATGGACCGAATTGATTCACCTGATGATTCAGTTCGCGATCCCGCCTTAAGAGCGGCCTTCGAGCCGCTCTTTTATTTCAATGCGGCTATGTGGCGGTTCCAGCGCCACTATAATATGATTCTAATGCATTCATAACCTAACCCAAATCTATCTTTTAAGGGGGCTGACTGAATGGGCTGGCTGTTTGCGGCTATAGCGGGCGCAGCGATGAGCGTGCAGGGCGTGATGAATACGCGCCTAAGCGAAAAAATCGGCTTGTATGAGTCGAACGTATACGTGCAGGGCACGGCGTTCCTGCTGTCGTTTATCGCGCTGTGGATATTCGGCAAGGGTCAGTTTGGCCAGATTACGCAGGTGAACAAGGGATACCTGCTGGGCGGCGCGTTAGGCCTGCTGATCACGATAACGGTCATGCTGGGCATGAAGGCACTCAGTCCCACGCTGGCGGTCACAACCATATTGATCGCGCAGTTGATCGTAGCTGCGCTGATAGACGGCATGGGCTGGATGGGTACGGAAAGAACCGCCTTTCACTGGCAGCAGTTCGCCGGACTGGCGCTGCTCGCGGGCGGGCTGGTGCTGTTCAAATGGAAATGACGGGAGAATCCGCCCCCCTCGCCGTATTTACATAGTTCAGATGTCGATAACCTGATCGGCCAGCAGCCCAAGTCGCGCGATCCGCTCGTCATCAAACCCGTGCGCCGCGGCGACGGTTTCTACAATGGCCTCGAACAGCGCGTCGGAGAGTTCGTCCGCGTCGGACCAGTCGATCTCGGCGAAGGCGGGCGGGAGCGCTTTGCGCGCGGACTCGTCGTTTGCGGCGGATTTTACACGGGACGTGATTTCCTTTAGTTCAAATGTCAGCGTGATATCAAGGTTCCTATCCATCAAAACGGTCTCCTTCCAAACCATCCGCGTTTACCCCAATACTTGTACGGATATCCGTTCTCCCCAACATACTTCCTGATGATAAACCTCGACATATAATACATAACCACCGTGGAAATATACGCCCGCCGCCGTGCAGCGCCAGTTCATCCATGAAAATACGCATCGCCTTGTATGTGTTGCCGTTACGGGGACTGCCGTGAATAACGGCGGTTTTCATTACCCCATTCATCGCCTTCACCCCTCTATTTGTTACGATAAGTCACCCCCGCTGTAACCCCATTCTCGTCAAACCCTAATAATTCTGACACCGTCACCAGCTGATACCCTCGCTTTATCAACTCCGGTACCGCCAGGTTGACCGCGGCGGCGGTCGTGGCGTACATGTCGTGGCACAGTATGATCGAGCCGTCCTTGACCTCGCTCATGATTGCGTTGTATACCCTGTCGGCATTGCGGCTGGACCAATCCAGCGTATCCACCGACCACATGATTATAGCCGCGCCTTGACGCCGCGCCGCCAAGCGAACGTCGTCGTTGACGCTGCCGTACGGCGGTCGGAATAGTTTGGGCGCCGTGCCCGTCACCCTTTTAATCACGCTGGCCGTGCGGCTGATGTCGTCCTCGATTTCGTCTAAGGTGAGGCTGGTCAGCGCCTTGTGGCTCCACGAGTGACCGATAATCTCGCATCCCATCCGGCTCGCGCGCTCGACCGTGGACGCGTAGTTGTTCACGCGGCTGCCCAGCACGCAGAACGTCGCCTTCGCGCCGTAGCGTTCCAGCGTATCCAATATCCGATTGGTGTATGCCGACGGTCCGTCGTCGAACGTGAGCGCGACCCGCATGGTCGCGGCGCTCGGCGGCAGCGGTTCTCGCGAGAACGACGCGGCGTACAGCGGCGGATCGATTACCTCATGATCCAGCGGAGACGCCGTAAACGAAAAAAGCCTGTCGGCGGTATCTGCGCCGCCATAAAACCCCAGCCTCGTGTCCTCAGCCTCGGATACGGCGTCCCCTTCCCACGGTGTGTTAAGATTCGCGGCGGGCGGCATGGCGCCGCCGTCTAAGGCGTCCACAGCGAGGCGCGCGAACGCGGTCGGCGCGAACGCGCACAGCAGCGTCAACCATGCCATTAATATAACCGCGCGTCCGCGCTTGTCCCGAATATTCCGCCGCCGGTACGCCATTGCCACTATCCTCCAGCCTCATATGCTTTGATTACACTTGCGCGCAAACACAATACTGCATACAATAAGACTTGCAAGCGCCGCGAGTTAATCCCGCGAACTTGATATCGGATCAAATTCATATGTGTCTGGAGGAATTAGATGCCCGTCAAGATACCCGACGCGCTGCCCGCTACGCGTATATTGGCCCAGGAGAATATATTCGTGATGACCGAGCGCCGCTCGGCGTCTCAGGACATCCGTCCGCTGAAGATAGCCATACTCAACCTGATGCCCACCAAGGAGGCGACGGAAACCCAGCTGTTACGCCTGATAGGCAACACCCCGCTGCAGGTGGAGATAACCCTGCTGCGCACGGCCAGCTATGCCTCGACCAATACCTCGCAAACCCACCTGGACACGTTTTACAAGACGTTCGACGAGGCGCGGAACGAGTTATACGACGGGTTTATAATAACCGGCGCGCCCGTTGAATTGATGGACTTTGAGGACGTGCGCTACTGGGACGAGCTGCGCATGATAATGGACTGGGCCGACCGCAACGTGTACAGCACGCTGTACATATGCTGGGCCGCGCAAGCCGCGCTGTTCCATCACTACCGGATAGGCAAGATAGAGCTGCCCCGCAAGATGTTCGGCGTGTTCGAACACCGCGTGCGCGATAGGAACAATCCGTTGATGCGCGGGTTTGACGACGCGTATTATATCCCGGTCAGCCGTCATACGGCGGTCAACGAGTCCGCGCTGTACGCGTGTCCTGACCTGAACGTGCTGGCCGTATCCGAGGAATCCGGCGTCGGACTGGTCGCCAGCCGCGACGGGCGGCGTGTGTTCGCGACCGGACATAGCGAATATGACGCGGACACGCTGGACAAGGAGTATCGGCGCGACCTGGCGAAGGGTATGCCCATTGAGAAACCCCGCCATTACTACCCCGCCGACGACGACACCAAGCCGCCCATGGTTCGATGGCGGTCACACGCCAGCCTGTTGTTCCAGAACTGGCTAAACTACTTCGTCTATCAGGAAACGCCATATGATCTGGGCACGATGCAGCCCGTCGCGGCCTCTGAGTGCGGCGAACGCCGTGAAGAAGCGGTCTGGAATTACTCAATATAGTGAT
>JAITDK010000196.1 GCA_031282605.1 Oscillospiraceae bacterium | reverse complement strand
CCAGCGTGGACAGTATCGACAGCTTGCACGCGGCGTCGCCGCCCTCGACGTCCGCCGTCGGGTCAGGCTCGGCCAGGCCGAGCCGCTGCGCGTCGAACAACGCGTCGGCGTACGAGGCGTCCTTGGCGCTCATCTGGGACAGGATATAGTTGGTGGTGCCGTTGATTATGCCGTATAACCGTTCTACGCGGTTCGCCTGGAGCGAGTCGGTGACGGTGCGGATCACGGGGATGGCGCCGCAAACGCCAGGTTCAAAGTACAGGCAGGAACCCGTATCGCGCGCCGTTTCCAACAGTTCCTTCCAATGCGTGGCCAGCGCGAGCTTGTTCGCCGTGACGACCGATTTCCCGGCGATCAGTGCGCGGCGGATATATTCGGCGGCGGGCTGTTCGCCGCCCAGCGCCTCCACTACCAGCGCTATGCCGGGATCGTTCAGCACGTCGTCCGCGTTCGTGGTCAGGAGTGCCTTTGGAACGATCGCGCCGCGCCTTTTAAGAATGTCGCGCACGAGAACCTTTTTCACGACGAACTCGACGCCCTCGCGCGCGGCGATCTCGCCGCGCATCTCGTCGATCAGCCGCCATACCCCCGCGCCGATATTGCCCATTCCCAGAAAACCCACCGTTATCCGCCGGATCGAACCCGTCGTTGAATCCATCTATTCATCGTCCCCGCTCATACAGAATCCTTAACCCCTTCAGGGTCAGCAGGCCGTCCAGCGTATCGATGGCCTTCGACTCGGACGCGATCAAGGTGGCCAGTCCACCCGTGGCAACAACGCGCGCCCTGCAGCCCAGCTCGTCCTGAATCTTCCTGATTATGTAGTTGATCTGACCCACGAATCCGAACACCAGTCCGGACTGTATATTAGCGACTGTATTCCGTCCGATGACGGTCGCGGGCTTGACCAGCTCTACGCGCGGCAGCTTGGCGGCGCCGCTGACCAGCGCTTCCGCCGCGAGCTTGATGCCGGGCGAGATCGCGCCGCCCAGGAACGCGCCGTCCTCGCTGACGACGCCGAACGTCGTCGCCGTGCCGAAGTCGATAGTGATGCACGGCCCGCCATATATCGTGTACGCCGCGACGGCGTTGGCGATGCGGTCCGTGCCCAGTTCAGTCGGGTTGTCGTATCGGATCGTGATGCCCAGATCCATGTTGGCGGATACGTGCACCGTTTCCAGACCCAGGTACATCGATACCATGTGCTCTATCGTGAAGTTCACCGGCGGCACGACCGACGAGAATATCACGCCGTCGATATCTGCCATCCTCAATCCCTTGTGCGTGAACAGGCTGTTCAACAGTATCCCCAGTTCGTCGCTGGTAGAGGTGCCGCTGGTTGATATGCGCCAGTACGCCGCCAGCTTCTCGCCGTCGAATACCGCTGTCTTAATGTTGGTGTTACCCACGTCCAAGGTTAGGATCATGCGACGTCCTTCGGCGTCAGCCTAGCCCGCCTCAGCGCACCTATGACGGCCGGAACCATTATCGCTGCCACGACCGCCTCGGGGAGTCCATTGGTCAGCGCGGTGGAGAACAGTATGACATGCAGCGCGTCCAAGCGTCCAAGGCCTTGCATGGCCAGGCCATACCGCTCGCCGTACAGCAGCGCGATCAGCGACAGCACCAGCACGGTGTTCGTGGCGGCGCCGCAGAACGCGCCGGCGGTCTCCGCGATCAGGCTGCGCTTCGTAGCGGCGCGCACCGAGCGCGTAACCAAATACGCCACCACCGGGATCAACAGGCGCGGCAATATAGCAATGATCGGGTTTTGCAGCACAAACGACGTAGCGCTCGGCGTCGAGAACGCGCGCAGCAGGCTGATTATGCCAAACGCCCCGCCCAGAATCAGTCCGACAGGCAATCCCTCGGCTATCACCCCGATCAGCACGGGAATATGCAGCAGCGTCACCCGCAGAGGACCGATCTGAAAATTGAGAAACGGCATAAATGTAATCAGCAGCATCACGGCCAGCAGCATGCCGGTTACCGCGATCGAGCGCGTATCCGTGAGGCTTTTACGCAGCTCGGCGATTGTCGTGATCGTACGTGTGCGGACGGATGCGAGGAGGCGTGCCATACGTTTCATCCCTCCAGAGATTTAATGCATGTATTATAGCGGACATGATGAGGTTTGTCAAAGAGCACGGTTAACCGTCCACACGGTATCCGACGTTTTTGACCGTTGCGATAATCCCGCCGCAGGCCTTGAGCTTGCGGCGCAGCGAGCGTATGTGCACGTCCATCGTGCGGGTCGCGCCGTCATAGTCATACCCCCAAACGGCGTTCATAATCTGGCCGCGCGTGAGCGCCGCGCCCTTATTCTTCATCATATAGGCCAGTATCATGAATTCCTTGTCGGTAAGTCTGACGGCCTCTCCATCCGCCCATACCCGCCTGGCGCGCGCGTCAAGCGTCAGCCTGCCCGCTTTATACCGATCTGGCTGCGGCTGCGTTATCCGTTCCCCTTCGCCGGCCGTCTTGACGGTTATCAGATCCCGCACACACGCGGCCAGTTCATTCGGATCCAGCGGCCTGGGCGCAAACCCTTCGGCGTACAGCGCGTACGATTGCTCGCCGCCGTCCACGAGCGCGGCCAGCATCATCACGCTTAGCATTATTACCGGCGGCGCCGCGTATCCATGGCCGCGGCGCAGTTTCTTCAGCATGGATGGTCGATCGGCGTCGGGCGGCGCCGTACCCAGCAGCACCGCGTCCGGCGTTCTCTCGCTCATCGCCCGCCAAAACTCCTCGGCCATACCGAACCCGACGACCGCCAGCCCCGCCCTTTTCAGCGCGTGCTGAACAAGGTGGCGTATGCCGGCGTCGTATTCCAGCAGATATACCACCGGCGCTCCCCCTTCTTCATAGTATATTTCAACCGTTCCCCAACCGTCCCCTAATCGCTGGCTAACAGTATATTGATCCGGACGTTATATTAGTATCAAGCCCGGGTTAAGGTTTGGCGAGAGAACGTTTAAAGGCGGCTGGCAGGTTGATTAACATAGTGTGGGTAAATTATTTGTGCAAAGCGCGCTTAACATGGGAAAACGGACAAAACGCCTCAATCCCGTGGCGCTGTAAGCGCAAATTCATATTTACGCGGGTACAAGACGGGCGGATAAAGTAAAGCCCATGTTAAATATATAGGGACATAACATTGTGTCCTTGCCAGACGACATAGCGATACCCAACGGGCGATACCCATCGTCGTTAATGCCTATCGCCGTTAATACCCGCCGCCGTTAATACCCGCCGCCGTTAATATCCGCCGCATAGAAAGGGGCGACTAACCGATGTTTGATGATTTTGCTTCGTTTAGAAATAGAGATAGCAGGGATGGTTTGACCGATTCTTACGCGTCGCCGCGCTGCGCTCCGCTTTGCCCCAGCCCGAACGGACCCGTTGGGCCGGCCGGCTGCCGAGGGCCGATGGGGGCGCGCGGCCCAAAGGGCGATAAGGGTCAAGCTGGAGTTGGGGTCGCCGGGTCGGTAGGACCGCGTGGACCGCGAGGGACTGCAGGCGCCAAGGGCGATACGGGTCCGACCGGGCCGGCCGGCGCCGCGGGGCCGAGAGGGCCGACCGGACCCGTGGGTCCGGTCGGCCCGAAAGGTCCCACCGGCCAGCAAGGATTGAAAGGCGAAGACGGCACCCCAGGCACATACGGCGCCGCGGGGCCGACAGGACCAACGGGCATCAAAGGCGCCACAGGCGCGACAGGGCCTAGAGGACCCAACGGACCCAAGGGGCCGAAAGGTTACGACAACACCACCACGGGTCCGCAAGGCCCCGCAGGCCCGTGCGGCGACTGCGCTGTTTTTCAAGAGCTTTGGAGAATGGCGTATCACGCGTTCAAGTACGCCCAATGGCTGCATAGTGGCTACGGTTCCTGTTATACGTCCCCCGTATGGAACTGGCCGGCGGCTATCTACGGTTTTGTGTGTCCGTCCATCGTTTACGCTACCGACGGCTATGTGTCTTCCTACAATAACACC
>JAITDK010000169.1 GCA_031282605.1 Oscillospiraceae bacterium | reverse complement strand
GGGTAAGGCCGTCAAGGAAGGCCCGATCCCGGCAAACTTGGCCGATCAGGTCGCGTCGGCTAAAGAAGCGATCACCGAGGCCGCCGCCGGGGCGGACGAATCCCTAATGGAGAAATACTTCGAGGAAGGGGAACTCTCGCTCGAGGAAACGATAAAGGGACTGCGCGCGGGCGTAGCCGAAGGCTCGGTCGTACCCGTATGTTGCTGCGCGGGCGTCAATGGCACGGGCGTAACGTCGGTGTTGGACGTCCTGCTGTCGTTCATGCCCAATCCGGCCGGCAAGATCGCCAAGGGCGTCAACCCCAGAAACGGCGGCGAGGATACGCGCGAGTGCGCGGCGGGCGCGCCGTTCTCGGCGCAGGTATTCAAGACCATCGCAGACCCGTTCGTGGGCAAGCTGTCGCTGTTTAAGGTGTTGTCCGGTACGCTCAGCGCGGATACTCAGCTGTACAACGCCAACGCGGACAAGGCCGAGAAGGCCGGAACGATATACATCCTGCGCGGAAAGAAGCAGATCCCCGCCGAGAAAGTGCTCGCTGGCGACATATGCGCGCTGGCCAAGCTGCAGTACACCAACACCGGGCACACGCTGTGCGACGCTGGCAAGCCCATCCAATATCCCGACATCGACTTCCCGGCGGCGTGCATCTCGATGGCCGTATACGCGAAGAAGAGCGGCGAAGAGGATAAGGTGTTTACCGGCTTGAGCCGTCTGCAGGAAGAGGATCCGACGATACGCATAGACAAGAACGAGGCGACGCTTGAGACGCTGCTGTCCGGTCTAGGTGAGCTGCATCTGGAGGTCGTCTCCAAGAAGCTTAACACCAAGTTCGGCGTGGAGGCGATACTGCAGGATCCGAAGATCCCGTATCGCGAGACGATCCGCAAGGCGGTCAAGGCGCAGGGTCGCCATAAGAAGCAGACGGGCGGACACGGCCAGTTTGGCGACGTTTGGATAGAGTTCCAGCCGATCGGCGACGGTTCGACGGACTTCGAGTTCGTTGATAAGGTAGTCGGCGGCGTGGTTCCGCGCAACTTTATCCCCTCGGTCGAAAAGGGGCTGCGTGAGAATCTGCCAAAGGGCGTCCTGGCGGGATTCCCGATGGTCGGTATGCGCGCGATCCTGTACGACGGATCATATCACCCGGTCGATTCGTCTGAAATGGCGTTCAAGACCGCCGCGCGCATCGCGTACAAGAAAGGCTGCATGGAAGCCAGCCCCGCCCTGCTCGAGCCGATATATCACGTGGAGGTTGAAATCCCTGACGAATACATGGGCGACGTCATCGGCGACATGAATCGCCGCCGCGGACGCATATTGGGCATGAACCAGACGCAGGGCGCTCAGCAGGTAGTGGCCGAGGTTCCGCAGGCCGAGATGTTCAAGTATGCAACCGATCTGCGTTCCATGACCCAGGCGCGCGGGTCGTTCACGATGAGTTACGACCGGTATGAGGAAGTGCCAGGCAATATCGCGCAGAAGATCATCGACTCGGCCAAGAAGGATGAGGACGAGGACGAGTAATCAGCGGCAAAGACTCCCGCCGTCGCTTGCCGGCGGCGGGTGTTGCGGTCGCCTCGCTCGCGCGAGGCGTGGATTGAAAGAAAATGGAGGTATCCTACATGCCCGGCCGCATCGAACCCATGACCGACTTCTTCACCGAGCGCCTGTCCACATATGACGAGCACATGCTCACCGACATCGAGGAATTGCCGGAAGCGTACGCGATGGTGGCGCGGCTGATTCCTCCGGACGCTCAAACCTTGCTGGATCTGGGCTGCGGCACGGGACTGGAACTGGAACGCGTATTTGAGTTGCATCCGGATATCCTAGTGACCGGCATCGATCTGACACAGGCCATGCTCGATAGACTGCGCGGTAAGTTCCCCGGCAAAGAGCTGACGCTGATATGCGGCAGCTATCTCGGCCGTGATTTGGGCGAAAGGATATATGACGCCGCCATATCCTTCGAAACAATGCATCATTGGACATACGCCCAGAAGTCAACGCTTTACGCCGATATATTCAAGGCGCTGAAACCTCGCGGCAGGTATGTCGAGTGCGACTATATGGTGGACACGCAGGATGAAGCGGATCGGATGTTTGAGGAAGCCCTGAGGCTGCGCGCCGAACAGGGCGTCCCTGACGGGGAATTCTATCACTGTGACACGCCGATGACCGTTGACAATCAAATGAGACTGTTCAAGGAAGCGGGTTTCGCCAGCGTGGAAACGGCGTTTCGACGGAATGGCACGGCGATTATAGTGTGCGATAAGATATAAACCTGCGCCTAATATAGTATGATTTGGGCGCTTACTCTTTGATTCGACCAAAAGTCTAATACGCCGAGGAGTTGATTGCGGATAATGATGAATAAACAGGATTGTTTGGATCTGATCCGAGATTTGTCGAACGCGCCTGGAGCGAGCGGGTTTGAGGACGATGTCGTCAGCGCGCTGCGTCGGAACGTATCCCCGCTCGGACGGATGGAAGAGGACACGCTGCGCAACCTATACCTGTACAGAAACGAGCATGAAGACGAGAAACCGGCGATACAGTTGGACTCGCACACCGACGAGGTGTCGTTCGTCGTGCAGGCGGTCAAACCGAACGGCACGCTGAGGTTCCTGGAACTGGGACGCTGGGTCGCGGCTGGATTGACAAGCCAGAAGGTGCGCGTGCGCAACCGCTTCGGCGAGTACATCCCCGGTATAATAGCCAGCACGCCGCCCCATTTCGCGACCGAGGCGCAAAAGCACGCCGCGCCTGACTCCGCATCTATGACGATCGATATCGGCGCAACGTCGGCCGAAGAAGCCGTCAACGCTTACGGTATCCGAATAGGCGAGCCGGTAGTCGCGGATGTGTCGTTCCATTATGACGAATCGCACGAAATAATGATGGGCAAAGCATTCGATTGCCGTTTGGGCTGGGCTGCGCCGCCGCCGCCGCGACGCTGCACGCGCTCAAGGGGGAGACGCTGGCCGTGAATCCCGTAGGCGCGTGGGCTTGTCAGGAGGAGGTAGGCACGCGCGGGGCGGCCGTGACCGCGCGGCGGGTTAAGCCTGCCGCCGCTATCGTTTTCGAAGGATGCCCGGCGGACGACACCGTCGCCGAGCCGTACATGATCCAAACCGCCGTTAAGAAGGGGCCTATGCTCCGCCATATCGACGCGCGCATGATCACACACCCGCGTTTCCAGCGTTTCTCGCTCGACCTCGGCGAGAAGCTGGGTATACCGGTGCAGAGCGCGGTGCGCTCGGGCGGCTCGACAAACGGCGCGCCCATACATCTGTCGAATCTTGGCGTGCCCTGCATAGTGATCGGCCTGCCAGTACGATACATCCACACCCATCATGGCATCGCGTCATACGCGGACTTTGACAGCGCTGTCAAGCTGGCGTGCGCGGTTCTGCGGGCGTTGAGCGCGCATGTGTTGAAGGAATTCTGAAGAATTCTGATAAGGCGAGCATGTCGGTCGATTAAAAGGTACGCCAAGTTCACTCGATCTGATTTCACATAGAAACCAACACGGCCTCTGGCTGATCACCTCAGCCAGAGGCCGCTTTTCAGTACTGGCTATCGTTTGCGAGCTTAATGGAGATAGGCGGTTTTAACCTTCAC
>JAITDK010000056.1 GCA_031282605.1 Oscillospiraceae bacterium | reverse complement strand
CGGGAATTGATGGATCGCTTTTATAAGAAAATCGACCACGATCTGTGGGTGATATCAGCCGACACGGTCAACGCGATGTACAACCCGCAGATGAACTCAATCGTGTTCCCCGCCGCGATACTGCAGGAGCCGTTCTACAGCCTCAGCCAGAGCGAGAGCGCGAATTACGGCGGCATAGGTGCGGTCATCGCGCACGAGATTTCGCACGCGTTTGATCCAAACGGCGCGAAGTTCGACGAAAACGGCGCAATGACGGACTGGTGGCTGCCCGAGGATTACGCGAAATTCGAGGAGCTGTCGCAGCGCATGGTAGAGGCGTTCGACGGCCTGCCGTACAAGGGATTCGCGGTCAACGGAAGGCTGACGTTAGGCGAGAACGTCGCCGACGCCGGTGGGCTGGGCTGCGCTCTCCAGGTCGTTCAATCCCTGCCGGAGCCGGATCTGCAAGCCTTCTTCATCAACTGGGCGACGATTTGGAGGCAGAAGGTATACGATCAGGTCGTGGGCATTATGATCACTGTCGACACCCATGCGCCGAACAAGATCCGCGCGAATCTCCAGCCCGCCATGCTGGACGCGTTCTATGAAGCGTTCGATATCGTCGAAGGCGATCCGATGTACCGCGCGCCGGAGGATCGGGTAGCCATCTGGTAAACGGCGCCAATCCCGGCGGCGGCACAGGCTCGGCGTTACGGCTGAGCCTGTGCCGTCGTATTATACCGCGCGGAACCCGCCGCCGTCAGTCAAGCCGCAGGTAACCCGCCTTGATAAACCCGCGAAACTGTCTGCCGCCGCTAACGCCGCTCACGTAAACCCATGTCACGCCGCTGTCGATGTACCTCGCGAGGCACGACACCCTAGCGCCCGCTCCCAGCGACGTAAGCGTGGCCTGTTTGCCCATCGGGTCGTCGGTAACATTGCACCGTTGGGTCGTCGTCGCGCTGGCGCGGCCCCAGTTTGACTCGATCAGCGGCGAGGCCGATCCGTTTATGAATATATCGTTCGAGTCGATATACCCAATACGGTTCCCGCCCGCCGTCAGC
Source organism: Oscillospiraceae bacterium (assembly GCA_031282605.1). Taxonomy (GTDB): domain Bacteria; phylum Bacillota; class Clostridia; order Christensenellales; family Aristaeellaceae; genus BNUH01. Next base: position 5,204 of record JAITDK010000056.1, on the reverse strand, counting down.
GTGTACGCGATCAGCGCGAACCGCGTGCCGTCCTGACTGTTCCAGTCGGAATAACCGTAGATGTAGAATGTCGAATCCAGGCCGACGGAGGCTCGCCCATCAGCGCCGCGCAGCGCGTATGAACTGGGCGCGCTGTATACCGGCACGGATAGCCCGCTCGTCACAGGATAACCTACCTTCCGGTTTGACGGAAAACTGGGCAGGCTCGCGAACGATCCCGAACCGGGGTCGCTCGATCCGCCGGCGCTCCCGCCGCTAGGCGCCTCGCTGACATAGCTGCCCGAGACATACCCTATCACGCCGCCGTTCTGAATGTGATACCAACTGCCGGCAATGCCCAGCACCTTGAGCGCCTTGCCGTTGCGCGCGGTACCGACGATACGCGCGGACGTGTTGGTTTTTTCGCGGATGTTCACACTGGACGCGGTTACATACACCGTCGGCGACGCCGACGGAACCGTGCCTTCGCCACCGTACCTCAAATAGGCGCTTTGCATGTAACCGATCGTCGCGCCGATCCGCACCTGCCACCATTGAGTTCCGTACGCGTTGTCCTGCAGCACATCGACGACGACGCCGTTGTAGTACCGACCCAGCGACGCCGCGCTTGAGCTGGGCGAAGCGCGCAGGTTAAGCCGATCGGATGGATTGGGATTGTTCACGACGGCCGGACGGTACGCGTAAGAAGCGCCCGCGACGCCGGGCGCAAACGCCGCCGCCATCATCAAGACAGCCATGATAACCACGAGCGCGCGATAAAACCTAGGATTCATCTGACCACCTCCCCAACATCAAACATTGATAATGCATCCCAACTACGCAACGCGTTGTTGTTACGATCATCTAACGGTTGTGGGAACGGTATTCATCCCGCGTTTCCCCAATAATGGAAAATTATTCCGAAGGCGGCGTATATGGGGGCTGAAAGCGGCCGCGCGATCATACAATATCGGCGGGGTGATCATATTGCAGTATGGAAGAGTCAAACCCAAGGCGCGCCGCCGCGCAAGCGTCGGTCTGCCGTACTACTCGCGAGACGCGAGGAATGCCGCGCGCGTCTGCCCGGTGCGCAAAACATATCCCAACAGCCGCACGGGTACGTACCTGACCATACTCGGTCTGATCACGCTGTTTCTGTTCGCGCCGATATGGGTATGGGTGATCGTGATCGGCGTGGCGCTGATATTGACCGGGTTTCACTTGATGGGCAAGGAATAACGACGCGCGGTTCGCGCGGGCGGGATTACGAGGAGGGGATGCAGTGAAGGTAAGAATGGTATGTGTGCGAGCGCCGAGGATTTTCAGGGGATTGCTGAAGATGTTTGTAAAGAAGGCATAGACGACAAACCCCTTCTCCCGTCGAGGCGGCAGAGGGGGTTTCCATATTAGGGAATGCTCGAAAAATCCCGCGGGGGTTTTAGGGCGCCTTTTCCGCCTCCGCCGCGTTATTTTCAGGACAGACCCTAAATCATTCAGAACAACCCCTAAATCATCATCATTGCGTCGCCAAACGAATAAAACCTATACCCTTCTTTGACGGCGACGCTGTACGCGTCCAGCACCGCCTCGCGCGACCAGAACGCGCTGACCAGCATCAGCAGCGTGGACTTGGGCAGGTGAAAGTTGGTGACTATAACATCAGCTATTTTATAACTATAGCCAGGGTATATATATATGTTCGTCCAGCCCGACGACGGTGCGACACGACCGTCCTTCGCGGCTGATTCCGTTACGCGAACCGACGTCGTGCCAACGCATACCACGCGACGTCCCGCTGTCCTCGCGTCGTTGATCAGCTTTGCCGCGCCTTCAGTTACCTCATAATACTCGGAGTGCATCTCGTGCGACTCCACTTCCCCTGAGTGCACGGGGCGGAACGTGCCCAATCCCACGTGCAGCAGCACCCTCGCCACGCCTATGCCCTTATCCTGTATACGCAGCAGCAGCTCGTTGGTGAAGTGCAGTCCGGCGGTAGGAGCCGCCGCCGAGCCGGCCTTGGCCGAGTATACGGTCTGATATCGCTCCGGGTCAGTCAGCTTCTCTCGGATGTAGGGCGGCAGCGGCGTCTCGCCTAGTTTGTCCAGCAGCTGCTCGAACGTACCCGCCGCGTCGTCCCAGCCGAACTCGACCATTCTCGCGCTGCCCGGCGCGCGATCCAGTATAACCGCGCGCAGCAGACCGCCGCCAAACTCAACGCGAGCGCCCTCTCTCAGACGCGCGCCGGGACGGACGAGCGCCTCCCAGCGCGTGAGCGAGAGACGCTTCAGCAGCAACAGCTCAACCGCGCCGCCCGTGCCCGACTTATGACCGAGCAGGCGTGCGGGCAGCACTCGTGAGTCGTTGACGACCAGCACGTCGCCCGGCGTCAGATAGTCCGGCAGGTCGCTGAAACGGCGATGCTCGATAATCCCTGTATCGCGATGGCAGACCATCAGTCGACTGGAGTCGCGCGGCTCGACCGGGGTCTGCGCGATACTGCCGGGCGGCAGGTCATAATTGAAATCGTCGGTGCGCATGGTACTCCTATAGCGGCAGGCTTAATTGCTCGCCTACTTTTTCGCCCACTTTTTCGCCCGCCTTCTCGCCTACCTTTTCGCTCGGCTTTTCGTTCGGCTCCTCGCCGTTCTCGCCGCCGGGAGGCGTCAGGCCGATATGCTTGTAGGCGGCGGGCAGCGCGACGCGGCCTCTCGGGGTGCGCGCGACGAAACCCATCTGCATCAGGAACGGTTCATACACATCCTCGATCGTGCCGGGATCCTCGCCTGTCGCGGCGGCCAGCGTATCCAGGCCGACCGGCCCGCCGCCGAACTTCTTGATCATGGCCTCCAGCATCGCGCGGTCGACGCGATCCAGCCCTAGTTCGTCGATGGCCTGGAGCGATAGCGCGTCCTGGGCGATGGGCTGGGTGATGATGCCCCTGGCGACCACCTGAGCATAGTCGCGCACTCGGCGCAGCAGACGGTTCGCGATGCGCGGCGTACCGCGGCTGCGGCGCGCGATTTCAGCGACGCCATCCGGTTCGGCGCGCACATCCAGCGCCCTTGCCGCGTTGGTCAGGATCGTGCACAGTTCGTCGTGGGTGTACAGTTCCAGGCGAAAGAGTATGCCGAATCTGTCGCGCAGAGGCGCGGTGAGCAGACCCGCGCGAGTGGTCGCGCCGACCAATGTGAACTTGGGCAGGTCGAGTCGGATCGACTTCGCGCTAGGGCCTTTGCCGATCATGATATCCAGCCCGAAATCCTCCATTGCGGGGTAGAGGACCTCCTCAACGACGCGGGGCATACGATGGATCTCGTCAATGAACAGTACATCCCCTGCGGACAGATTGGTCAGGATCGACGCCAGGTCGCCCGGCCGCTCTATCGCGGGTCCGGATGTGACGCGGATATTGCGACCCATCTCCGCCGCTATGATGTTCGCCAGCGTGGTCTTGCCCAATCCCGGAGGTCCATACAGCAGTATGTGATCCAGCGGATCACGCCTGCACAGCGCCGCCTGCAGGTATATTGACAGGCTGGCCTTGATGGGCTCCTGCCCGATATAGTTTTTCAGCGTACGCGGGCGGATCGAGCGTTCTATATCGACATCCTCGTCACGCGGCTTCGCGGTCATCAGCCTATCGTTTTTCTCCAGTTCTTTTCCGAATGCGTCCGGCATTTGGCGTCCCCCTATCCGGTTGCCATATTCACTATGCTATAGCTATATTTATTATGTTTTACCCGTGATAGCATATCATTTATGCGTTATGCGTTTATGCGCTTTAGTGCGCGTCGAATCAGTTCGTCTGACTTGATATTGAGCGAGTCCGCGCCATCGCTCGCTCGAGCCACCGCTCGCTGCGCCTCGGACGCGGTGTAACCCAGCGACACAAGACCCGCGATGGCTTCGCGTTCAGCGCTCTGTCCCGTGTAGGCTGATATAGAGTCAGTCTCGCCGCCGAAGTCGTTCGTCGGCGCAAGCTTATCTTTGAGATCCAGTATTACGCGCTGGGCGGTTTTCTTGCCCACGCCGGGCGCGCGGGATATCGCAGCCGCGTCGGACAGCGCGATCGCGCGGTTCAGCTCCGTGACGTTCATGGTCGAGAGCACCGCCAGCGCGGTGCGCGAGCCTATCCCGCCGACGGAGCGCAGCATATCGAACATCGCGCGTTCCTCCGCCGCCATGAATCCATACAGCTCTATGCCGTCCTCGCGAACGATCATGCGGGTATGGATGCGCGCGGGTGCGCCCGCTCCCGGTGCGGTCGACAGCGTTTGGGCGGAGCAACTCAACTGAAAGCCTACGCCGCCGACATTGATCACAATATCGCCCGGCGCGCGCTTCTCGATCACGGTACCCTCCAGGAAGGCAATCATAGTTCTACCGCCTATATACATTATATGCGTCGGGGGTATATACGTTACACATTATTTGATCCTGAACTCGTCGGCCGACTTCAGCGTGTGCGCGTGAGCGATGGCGACAGCCAGCGCATCCGCCGCGTCGTCAGGCTTGGGCAGGTCGTCCAGGTTCAGCAGCACGCGCACCATCCACTGCATCTGGGTCTTGTCGGCCTTGCCGTAGCCGGTTATGGCCTGCTTTACCTGCATGGGGGTATACTCGAACAGCTGGGTGGTGAACCGTGCGGCCGCGAGAAGCGACACGCCTCGCGCCGCGCCGACCGCCATCGCGGTCGAAACGTTCTTGCTGAAGAACAGCTCCTCGAACGCTATCGCGTCGGGCGTATATATGCGGATCAGTTCCACGACGCTGTCGAACAGCAGGTTCAGCCGAGCGGGCATGGTCTGATCCGGTTTGGTGATCAGCGCGCCATAGCCGCGCATGTGGTGGTGGTTGCCATCGGTGCCGATGACGCCCCACCCCATCGTGGCCAGGCCGGGGTCGATGCCGAGGATTGTCATTCGTATATGGGTTCTCCGTTCTCAAGGATGTCGACAGCTGTCATAGCTATAGTCGCAGTATAGCACAAACAGGGGCGGTTTGTCGACCGTTGCAGCCGCAAGGCATCCTGATTTGATGGAGCCGCCCATTATAATGCCGCTTAATACATAATGGAAAATCCTAGAGGAAAGGAGTATAATATGTTAGGTAAACACTGATTAACCTATGATTTCTCGTCGGACTATGTTATAATGGTACGGGTGGTGAAGATGATGATGATGAATACACAGCAGACGCTTGGCGATATAGAGTACGCCTCAAAA
>JAITDK010000036.1 GCA_031282605.1 Oscillospiraceae bacterium | reverse complement strand
GCCGCGTCCCTGACCCTGCGAAGGGCTATCCGCCCTTTCGAATCCGGACCAGGCTTCGCCTGGACCATCGTGATACACATTCTACCGGCTTCGGATTGCCGGTTGTACCTGGATAGTCTGTTCCGTAACGCAACTGGTTCCTATCTTCCACTGTCAAAAAAAGGCGTGGCATCAGCAATGCCGCGCCTTTTACCATACCTATATTTTCTTGAATTCGACAGGTTCCGCCGCAGGCTCAAACCCTATCGACACGCTGTCTATAGCCCCGTCGAATCCTGTCTTGAACGATCCTTGCAACGGCATGTCATGCAGCTCTACGTAGAATATGTCGTAATGCTTGTGAACCATCTTCGCTGTCTCGCTGTGAAGCTTGACGTCAAAGCCGTCTTCCGTCTTGATTATCTCCAGCTTGCCGTAGCCGGGATTGTCGTATTCGCCCGCGTAATCGTCTAGTGGATGCGTGAAAGGCTTGCCGGGCTTGACATCCTTCTTGAACGCGTCCAGCTGTTCCTCGCCCTTTTTCGTCAGCTCGTCAATCTTCTCCTGCCAGAATTCCGGCCAGTCCTTCCCGGATTGTCCCAGAAGCTGGTCGAACGCCGCGAATGCCAGCGCATATGTGGCGAGCGTACTGTCCTGGTTTGTCAGCACGACTACGCCGCTGTTCTTCTCGGGCATGAACGCTATCAGCGCGGACGCGCCGAACACGTTTCCGCCGTGCTCGACCATCTTCTCGCCGCGATAACTGTTGACGAACCAGCCCAACCCGTATCCCAAACCTACGTTTTCTGGAACGTCGATCGGCAGCAGCTGATATGGTATGTTGGGCTTGGTCAGATTCGCGTAAACGTCGGCGGCGAGCAGCTCTGTTTCGCCCGCCTTACCCTTCGCCAGGTTGAACTTTACCCACTTAGCCAGATCATCGACAGTCGACTGGATCGATCCTGCCGGGCCGATCGCCGACAACCCTATCGGCGCGATGGGTTCGTTCGCCTTCGTTTCCTTGTTGGTCTTATACAGCGTGGCGGCTGGCTTGCCTTCCTGCGGTGTTTGCGGCGATGTATCCGTCATGTTCAGCGGCGCGAATATCCGTTCGCTGACAAATTCCTCCCACGTCTTGCCGGTCAGCTTCTCGATCAGCAGCCCGGCGGCGGCGAACATGTAGTTGTTATACTCCCATTTCGATCGGAACGACTTGTTTTCCTTCAGATGAGGCAGGCGTTTCTCGACGATCTCCGCGCGGGTGACGTCGCTCCAGGATATCCATAGCAGATCGTGGCGAGGCATACCGGTTCGGTGGCAGAGCAAGTCGCGAAGCGTGGCGTTCTGGCTCGCGACAGGATCGTGCAGCGCGAAGGATGGCATATAATCCCGCACGGGCTTGTCTATGTCTAGCTTCTTCTCCGCCTGCAGCATCATTATCGACGACGCCGTGAACGCCTTTGACGACGAGCCGATCGGCAGGATCGTACCGCTCGTCATAGGCGCTTGATTCTCTATATCCGCATATCCGTATCCGCCGCTGAACACGACTTCGCCGTCCTCTATGACGGATACCGCCGCGCCGGTGACGTTCATCAGCTTCAGCGCCTTTTCGGCAATCACCCCGAATGTCTCCGCGTTGAACGCGCTCATTGCTTCGCCTCCTTATTGAACCGTATCGGCTTGACCGGCGGACCTTCCACCTGGATCTCCAGCGCCTCTATGTCGCCGCTTTGCCCTGTGAGGAAATTCACCTCGACGTCCGTCTCGCTCATCTCTAGCTTGATGTGCGCGGAGAACACGTCGTAATGCCAGTTCTCAAACTCGTGCCGTCCTTCTAGCAGGACGATCGTCTGCTGGTCGTCCTTCGCCTGCACCTTCACGGTTCCATATGGATCATTGCGGTACGTGCCCTCGAAGTCGCTGAACTCACGGGCTGTGCGCGTCGGTTTACGCTTGTCGGCCTTGTTCTTCCGCTCTTCCTCGGCCTTGCCCCGGAAGGCGTCCATCGCCTTGCCTATCTCTTCGCCCCAATCTTTCGCATCGGCATAACCCATCAGCCGATCGAACGCGTCGTACATCGTTGCGATCGGCAGCGCGCTGCCGCCTGTGTTCACCTGCGACGTCATGCCGATGTTCAGTTCCGGCATGAACGCGACCATCGCGGTCGAACCGTTTACGTTACCGCCATGCCAGACGAGCGTCTTGCCCCGATAGCAGTCAACGAACCAGCCCAGCCCATATCCCATTGAGAGAGTTTCCGGGTATTCCCACGGGTAGAGCGTGTACGCGATATTGGGCGATGTCAATTGCGGGAATGTGGCGGCCTTCAGCAGCTCGTCGCCGCCGAACGTCCCCTTGCCCAGGTTGAACCGCAGCCAGCGCGTCAGCTCGTCGGCGGACGCGTTGATAGAACCCGCAGGCCCGTTAGCGGTCACGCGGGAGTATGTGACGGGATTCAGGTCATGCGTCTTGCTGTCGCGCTGATATGCCAAGGCGAAGTTGCCGTCGATCACGCTGTCCTCGCAGTTGAATGTGGCGCGCTTCATGCCCAGCGGTTCAAATATCCTCTCGCGGGTCCAGTCCTCCCAGCGAGTGCCCGTCAGTTTTTCGATCAGATAGCCCGCGCTGGCGAACATAAGGTTGTTATACTGCCAGCGGGAGCGGAACGGCGCGCTCGGCTCCAGCTTGCGGATGGATTCAACCAACTCACGGCGACCGATATTCGGACGCAGCACCCACAGGTAGTCGTGGCGAGGCAATCCGGTGCGGTGGCAGAGCAGGTCGCGCGCGGTGATTTCGGCGTTGGCGGCGTGATCCTGAAACACCAGTTCCGGCATGTAATCGTGCAGCGGTTTATCGATATCGACGAGTCCTTCGTCCTGCAGCATCAGCACGCCAGACGCGGTGAACGACTTCGTCGCCGAACCGATGGGGAGCAGGGTTTTTTCATTCATATTGAGCTTCTGATCGACGTCGCGGAAGCCGAAGCCTTCGCAGAATATTACCTTGTCGTCCTTGACGACCGAGACGGACATGCCAGCCTGATGGAGCTTGTCGAGATTCACCTGGCACTTTTCTTTAAAACCGGTTAAGGAACCATTTGGCATATACTTCCTCCTTATTGGGTAAGGGTAGGATATAGCGTCAGCCTATAGTCTTGAATCGGCTAAGCTGCGGAATGCTGCTGACCCGCGCCAAGTGGCATCGGCACCAATGTCCCGGCGCGATCTCCCGCATCAACGGGGTCTCGTCGGCGCAGCGCTTCTCCGCGCGGACGCATCGCGTATGGAATCGGCATCCGCTGGGCGGGTTCATCGGCGAAGGTACGTCGCCGTCCAGAAGCGGCGATCCGACGCCGCCGTCGTTGAAACCATCGCCCATGTCAGGCGCGCTGGCCAGCAGCGCCTGCGTGTAGGGGTGTTCCGCGCTTGTAAACAGCGTCGCGGTCGGAGCTTGCTCCACCGCCTGGCCGAGGTACATCACCAGGACGCGGTCGCATAGGTAACGCACAACGGACAGGTCGTGCGATATGAACAGGTAGGTAAGGTTGTGCTTTCTCTTAAGGTCGACGAGCAGGTTGAGGATCTGCGCTTGTATGGATACATCCAGCGCGGACACGGCCTCGTCGCACACGACGAACTCAGGTTCCGCGGCCAGCGCGCGGGCGATGCAGATACGCTGCCGCTGTCCGCCGGAGAATTGGTGCGCGAACCGGTACAGCTGATCCGCCGATATGCCGCATTGTTCCAGCAGCGACGCAGCGCGGTCGATCATCTCGCCGCGTTTTGCGGCCATGCCGTGAGCGCGCAGTGGTTCCGCGATCAGTTCCAGCACCGACATGCGCGGGTCGAGGCTGCCGTAAGGATCCTGGAATACGATATTCATCCGACGGCGCAGGGATTTGCGCAGCGTGCGGTCGCGGGTATACAGGTCTATGCCGTCGAATGTGGCCGTGCCCGACGTCGCCTCAATCAATCGCAGCAGCAGACGAGCCAGCGTGGATTTGCCGCATCCTGATTCGCCGACGACCCCCATTGTCTCATGGCGGCGTACATTCAAGTCTACGCCGTCTACCGCGCGCAGCAGGGTGCGGCTGCCGTCGGCGGGATTACGCACATCGAAGTAGCGGGTCAGCCCGACGGCCTGCAGCAGGTTATCGTACGCGTCGTTCGTCATGACGCGCCGCCCCCTTCCGCGCCGCCCTCGGTCTTTTCCAAACTCCAGCACGCCGCGTGATGACCCGGCGCGATTTCGCGTGACGGCGGCGGCTCGTTCATGCATTCGTACCGCACATAGCGGCAGCGTGGATAAAACGGGCATCCGGCGATGGCGGCGCGCTCCTTGAGCGACGGCACGCTGCCGGGGATCGCGTTCAGCCGTCCGCCGGACGCCTGGCCGGATGGGCGCGATCCAATCAGCCCGATTGTGTAAGGGTGCGCCGGACGCGCCAGTATCTCGCGCACGGGCGCGGATTCGCATACCTTGCCCGCGTACATCACCAGGACGCGGTCGGCTATGCGCGATATAACCCCCAGGTCATGCGATATGAACAGGCAAGCCGCGCCGGATTCGTCCCGCGCGGCCTTGAGGATGTTCAGTATCTGCGCCTGTATGGTAACGTCGAGCGCGGTGGTCGGTTCGTCCGCGAT
>JAITDK010000230.1 GCA_031282605.1 Oscillospiraceae bacterium | reverse complement strand
TCGTTCCCCGGCGCGCAAACCAGGCTCAGCCCTTTCTCGCGCACAGGCTGATACATCGCCAGCACATCCCGTACAGCGCCCATGCCCGCCTTCTGCGTGCAGCCCAGAGATTTATCGGCGTTGGTCGTCAAACCGCCCTCAATATTCCCCGGCGCGGGATTCTTGTCTATCGGCTGACCATACTTCATAAAATATTCGCGAAATCCCTTAAGCATCGACAGCGCGCGGCTAAATACATCTTCATTGCGGCAACGGCTCAGCAACATCCGTTCCGCGCCGAACATCTCCGGCACCTCCGTCAGCAGCGTCGAACCGCCCAACGCACCCAGCATATCCGAAAAACGCCCCAGCAGCGGATTAGCGGTCAAGCCGGAAAACCCGTCCGAGCCGCCGCATTTTAATCCAACCACCAGCGCGGACGCAGGGATCGGCACGCGTTTGTCACGGCTGGCGATATCCGCCAGCTCGCCCAACAATACCTTTCCCTCAGCCAGATCGTCATTAACATCCTGCGCGTTCAGGAACCGAACGCGGGATTCATCCCATTCTCCCAGCATCTCCTTGAACGCGCCGATATGATTGTTCTCGCACCCCAATCCAACAACCAGCACTCCGCCAGCGTTTGGATGTTTGACCAGGGCGGCCAATAAACGCTGTGTATACAACAGATCCTCGCCCAGCTGCGAGCAACCGTACGGATGCGTAAACGCGAACGCCGCGCTCCCGAACCCCGGGAGCGACGCCCTTCCCCATTCCGCCAGCGTCGAAGCCAGCGTGTTCACACACGACACCGTCGGCAATACCCACAATTCGTTGCGCACCGCAGCGCGTCCATCATCACGCCTGTACCCCTCGAAATGGCGCGGCAATCCGTCCAAATGAACGACAGCGCCTTTATCGGCGTACGGCGCGTAGGTCAACGCGTCCAAGTCCTCCAGGTCGGAGACGACATTATGGGTATGCACCCACGTGCCAGCCGGAATAGCGGCGGCGGCCTTGCCTATCGGGTAACCATACTTGACGACCGGCGCTCCGGCGTTTATATCGGTCAGAGCGATCTTGTGACCAACAGGGATTTTACCGCGCGCGGTCACGCCCAGTATAACGTCGCCAAGCTGAATCATTGTTAACGCGACCGCGACGTTGTCGCCGGGCGATACGCGCAGCGCGGAGGCTGAACCGTCCCTGAATCCGCCGCTCATAATAACGCGGCCTCTAGCGCGGCGCGTATACCCGCGTATTCAATCCGCTCGGCGGCACGCTCGACGGCTTCAACCAACCCTGGATACCTATCAAGCGAACCGCCCCACAGCCGGATACACGCGGGCGGTTCGGTCAACAGCGCCCTCACAAATCCAGGCAGAGTCAAACCTCGCTCCTCATCAGCCAGCGCGTCAACCAGCGCGAGCGCGTCGGCGTCGTCCTGCAAAGGGAACGCGCCGTCCTTCTCCCGCGCGGGTTTATGATAGAACGCCAGCAGCGACGCGAACGACAGAGACAGCAGAGGCGGAGCCTTGCGTTCCTTCGCCATATAGGCGTCGATTGAGGGCAGCACGCGCGCGCGAAACTTGCTTAACGAGTTCAGCGTGATCGACAGTATCTGATGCCTGTTAAACGGATTCTCGAACCGCTCGACGATCGAGTCGGCGAACGCGGCCAGATCTGCCGGATCCAGCGTCAGCGTCGGCATGATCTCTTCTCTTAAAGCGCGCAGCGTGAACGCGCGGATCGCCGGGTCGGCCATGCAATCCCCGACCGTATCCAGGCCGCACAGGAACGCGGCGTGAACCATCGAGGTGTGCGCGCCGTTGAGCATACGCACCTTGCGCAGCTTATACGGCGTTACATCCGGCGTGAACACGACCGGCAGCCCCGCTTTATCCAGAGGCAGAGCCTCGCGCAGTTTCGTCGAATCCTGTATCACCCACAGCCCGAACGGCTCCGCGACGTCCAGCAGCGCGTCACGATAGCCCAGCTCATCCCATAGCGCCTCCGCCTCGTCTCGCGGAAAACCGGTTACGATGCGATCCACCAGCGTGTTGAGGTATTCGTTCTCTTCCATGAGCCAGGATTGAAACGCCGGCGGCAGATTCCATTGCGCCGCGGTCTTTCGAACGCAATCGCGCAGCGCGTCGCCGTTGCCGTCGATCAACTCGCACGGAAGCATCGCCAGCCCCGGCAGCGCCGCGCTCCAGCGTTCATACAGAAACCGCGTAAGCTTTCCGGGAAACGACGCGGGAGGTTCGTCGTAAAAAGAATCCGTCCCGGTGTAAACGATGCCTGCTTCGGTTGTGTTGGAAGCGACGACGGCCAGATCAGGATTGCGCGCCAGCGCCAGGAAATCCGCGTACGCAGTATACGGATTGACGCCGTCGATTATAGAGCGGACGACGCGCGTCTCGCGAACCACCACGCCGTCCTGCTTGCCGCGCAGCAACACGGTGTACAGCCCGTCCTGCTTGACGAGCGTATCGACCATGCCCCGCTTGATCGGCTGCACGACGGTTACGCCCGCGTCCAACCCTAGGCGTTCGTTGGCGACATCGATCATCCAGTCCACGAAAGCGCGCAGGAAATTGCCTTCGCCGAACTGCGCAACCCTGACGCGCGCCGGACGATTACCCTGCGGGGCAACGTTGTTTATATCCTTTAGCGGCATACCAGCTCTCCTGTTCGGCAAAAAGGCGCGGCCATAAATGCCGCCGCCCTTGCGCGCGTAATTATTCCTTAGGTTTGGGCTTGCGCGTACGCTTCTTCGGCGCTGTCAGGACGGTCGTCGGCTGGGCCGGAGTCTGCGCCGATAACTGTGCCAGCTGTTCGATGGACAGCCCTGTCGCCTTGGCAATGTAATCGATCGACGAGCCTAAAGCAATAAGGTTTTTTGCGGTTTCTATGCACCCTTTCTGCAGCCCTTCCTGCAGCCCCTCCTGCAACCCTTTCTGCAACCCTTCCTGCCTCAGCCTATCCGCCAAACCGCTGTCATACGCTACCCGTTCCCAGAAGTTGCTATACTGCGTCATCCTGAACACCTCTTATATAATACACCGTTGGATCCGCGTTCAACCGCCTTGCGTCCACATAGTTATTTCTCCGCCTTCGGTTTGCGCGTACGCTTCTTCGGCATAGTCGGCAAGACCGTCGGCTGAGCCGGAGTCTGCGCCAATAACTGTGCCAGCTGTTCGATGGACAGCCCTGTCGCCTTGGCAATGTAATCGATCGACGCGCCTAAAGCAATAAGGTTTTTTGCGGTTTCTATGCACCCTTTCTGCAACCCTTTCTGCAGCCCTTCCTGCAGCCCTTCCTGCCGCCCTTTCTGCCGCCCTTCCTGCATCAGCCTATCCGCCAAACCGCTGTCATACGCTACCCGTTCCCAGAAGTTGCTATACTGCGTCATCCTGAACACCTCCTTATACACCGCAGGGTTCGCACTGCTGATCACATCCAGATACACCGCCAGCATCGTGCTCAATACCTCCGTATCAAACCGATCGCTGCTGTCAATCGCCGCTCGGAAGCTGTCGACGTCGTTATCTTTCCTGAGCGCGCTAAGGAACTGGTTTTCTCCGGCATCGAGCAGTTTGCTCTGGATAATCTGCACCGGCACATTCAGAAAAGTCGTCTCATGCACGCCGGGCGTCGTCTTGGTAACCGTTTGCGCCGCTTCATCCTGGATGAAGGCCAGCGCCGCGCGCGGATGCGCCGTCACCACGATCGAGAGCGTGACGTCGCTCAACGGCACACGCTCATGTATGGAATACAGCAGCACATACGCCAGCGTCTTTTTGAAGTCGTCAACACTCAAGTAGTCGTCAGGACTTTTATACTCGAATAAATTATGTCCGCGGAATATTCTCGCGATACCCGTGTCAATGACGACTCCGGCAGCCTTCTTGATAATCAGCAGATCAATCCGTAGCGGCTCGAAGTTCAGCTGGAACTCCGGCTCATACTCCAACACGCCGCGGTATTTGTACAAATCAGCCTTCATAGCCGATACAAACGCGGGGTGCCACGCTATGCGCTCCCGGGGTTCGGAATCGCTCGCGGCGCGGGGCTTGCTCTCGTTCGGCAAGGAGACCCCTCCCTTTCGTCTGTATTATATCATTTCGGCAAACGGCTGGCAACAGGCTGGCGACGTTGACCTATCGGCGCGCACTGTACAGCCGACGCCTATTCGTGTATAATACCGTCGGAATAATGACGGATTGTTATGAGATAACAATATAACTAGGAGGGCTGCACAATGCCAATCAAACTGGGGATCATAGGCTACGGCGGCATGGCCGGATGGCACCACTCAAACGCGGTGAATATCCCGGGCGTAGAAGTGGTAGCGGCGTACGACATCGACCCGGAGCGCGTAGCGGCTGCCAAGGAGAAGGGGCTTAAGGGCTACGACACGCTGGATGCGTTCCTGGCGGACGACGAGGTGAACGTGACGTTGGTGGCCACGCCCAACGACGTGCACTGCGAGCTGGTATGCGCCGCGCTGAACGCGGGCAAGCACACGATCTGCGAGAAGCCCGTGGCGATGAGTCTGGCCGAGCTGGACAAGATGATCGATACGGCGAAGAAGAATAACCGGATGTTCTCGGTTCACCAGAACAGGCGATGGGATACGGACTTCCAGATAGCCAAGGAAATAATCGGCAGCGGCAAGCTGGGCAATGTATACGCGATACAGAGCAGGCTGCACGGTTCCGGAGGGGCGATGCACGGCTGGCGCGGCGAAAAGCGGCATGGCGGCGGGATGCTGCTTGACTGGGGCGTGCACTTTATTGATCAGGCGTATCAGATCTGCGGATACGACGACCTGAAGTCGGTGACGTGCCACACCGCGCACGTCAAGACCGAGGAGGTAGAGGACTACTTCAACCTGATATTCGACAGAAAAAGCGGAGGATACTATCAGGTGGAGATAGGAACGTTCGTGCTTAAGGAACTGCCGCGCTGGATGATACTGGGCGACGAGGGCACGGCGTATATAAATGACTTCAGCAGGAACGGCGCGTATGTGACGCTGAACAGCACGATTGAGAACGAGCCGGAGATAGTGATGACGGCGGCCGGTCCGACGCGTACGTTCGCGCCTCGTCCGGTCGAGGTAAAGATAGAACACGAACTGCCCGATCCGCAGGCGAAGTGGACGGAATACTACGCGAACATTGCGGACGTAGTCGATGGCAAGGCGGAATTGATCGTCCAACCGTGGCAGGTGCGTAAAACCCTGGCGGCGATCCTGGCGGCATTCGAGTCGGCCAAAACCGGCAAGCAGATCGAGTTGAACTAACCGAGCTGGGTTTAACAGAACGAATCATCGCAGCAAAACCATCGCAGAACAAACGCGGGCGGGAACTGATCCCGCCCGCGCGTGCTTGTCGCGTTATATTTACTTATTCGCGTTCATGACGGTGGTGTCGACGTTCGCCACCCAGCCGTAGTAGGTGGTAATGTCCGGGGTGATGGTGGATATGTCGATGCGCTCGGTGGAGAACAGGCGTGGGTTCTGCCGCTGATATATGGGGATTTCCACCGCGTTATCAACGATAATGTCGAGCGCGTCCTTGTAGACGGCCTTGCGGTACGCCTGATCGTCGCTCCTGCGCGCGTTGATGATCAGCTCGTCCAGCTCTGGCAGGGCGATGTGATAGTGGTTGGAATCGCTGCCGCCCTTGCCGACGATGTTGGATGAGTGGTAGAC
>JAITDK010000099.1 GCA_031282605.1 Oscillospiraceae bacterium | reverse complement strand
CGCCGCGCAGCACCTCTATTGGCGCCTTCCCCGCGTGAAACGTCTTTCTTATTTGTTCAATATCAAGCATGATACCTCACGTTACAGGGCGCAGGCTGCGCATCGCGCGCCGCTCCAGTGCGTCAACGCCACGGCTGAGCAGTACGGACATCGCCCAGTAGATCAGCGCCGCGCCTACATACACCTCAATAAAATGGAAACCGGGCGTGCCCGCTATCTTGGCCGCGCCCATTACGTCCCTGCAGGAGACGATGAACGATATCGCGCTGGCCTTCACGACGATTATGAACGTATTGCCCAGCGGACGCGCCAGCACCATCGCGGCCTGCGGGAATATGATACGCCTGAACGCGCGACCCTCCGTCATACCGACTGAGTAGGCGGCTTCCAGCTGCGCCGGGTTCACCGACAACAGGGCGGATTGGATGTTGTGATAAACGGTGGCCGATGTACTCAGCGCGAACGCGATTATCACCAGCGCTATCTCCGGCAGCGCGTTCATTTGCGGCGGCAGTCCCCGCGCCTGCCGCGCCGTATTGATCATCGCGGGCAAGCCATAAAACACGACGAACAGCAGCACCACCAGCGGCACGCTGCGCATTATCAATAGGTATAAGTCCACAACCTGACTGACGACCGGCACGTTTGCCTTTCTGATGAATAACAGCAGCGCGGCCATAACAGCCGCCAGCAGCATACCCCCCGCCGATATCAGCAGCGTTACGGGAACGCCCGTCAGGCAGTCGTCCAGCAGTGATAGCATATAAAGAATATCCATCAGGCGGCCTCCCGAACGTAGCGGCGAAGGCGCTTTTGCAGCAGCGCGCTCAGCCTTTCCGCGATCGCGCATATCGGGAAGTATATGATCGCGGCGGCGACATACGCCTCGACCAGCCTGAACGTCGAGGACGATATCAGCTTCGCCCCGGACATTACGCTGACCACGCCGATATAGAACACGAGCGCGCTTTCTTTAAGTATCACAAAGCAGATACCCAGCATATTGGGCGCCGCGACGGGCAGCGCCATCGGCAGCGTAATCCGCCGCATCAATCTGGCGCGGGTCATGCCCACCGAATATGCCGCCTCCGTCTGACCGACAGGCACGCTGCGCAGCGCGGAGAGCATCGCCTCCGAAAAGAATCCGCCCGCGTTGAGGCCCAACGCGACGATCGCGCAGACGAACTCGCCGTTCTTCATGCCCAGCGATAATAACGCTCGTATCAGCGCGTAATACACGACCAGCAGCTGCAGCACGGGCGGCGTTCCCCGTATAAATGAGACGAACGCCTCGCACGCGCGCCCAAACCCCTTCACGCGGTAGAATCGCGCGTACGTCAGCGGCAGCGATAACACAAGCCCGAATATCAGCGACGCCGCGACAACCCAAAGCGTCTGCGGCAAATACTGCAGCAGACGCACCACATATCCGGGTACGAACGAAACGTCGAACGGCATTGATGATCCGCCGGATTACTCGGCCAGTCTCGTGTAATCGCCGCCTAAGAACGTCACAGAGATTTCACCCAGCGTGCCGTCCTCGCGCAGCTCGACCAGCGCGGCGTCGATCTTATCGCGCAGCGCCTCTTGACCCTTCGCAAATATGAAGTACACGTTCACGGTGTACAATGCCTCCGGAATCCTGCGCACGCCCAGACCCATCTCGCGGATGGCGGTATCGATATTGACCGCTGGCGCGACCGTAGCGTCGCCGCCCCCCGCCACGACCTGCTGCATACCCTGCACCCAGTCGCCCTCATAATACTTGAGCGTCACGGGGACTTCGGCGGTTTCCGCGTTGTAGTTGGTCAGCCATGTGTTCGGCAGACCCGTCGCGGTCACGAGAACCGTCTTGCCCTCGGCGTCTTTGATTCCGTTGATTGAATCATCCGCGGCGCGCACGGCCAGGTTCATCGACGTGAACCCGAGCGGTTCGTTGGCATAGAGGTATTTCGCCTCGCGCTCGGCGTTCTTGCCCAGCTGATGCGATATGAAGTCCAGGCTGCCCGCGTCCAGGCCGAGGAACAGCCCGTCGAAATCCATCGCCTTGAACTCAAAGGACACGTCGTCCAGCTTCTCGTCGACCGCGCGCAGAACCTCCACATCATATCCGGTCAAGCCGCCGTTCTCGTCCGTGTAGCAGAACGGGGCGAACGAGCCGCTGGTTCCGATCGTGTATACGACCGGCGCGGTTTCAGCGAGCGCGAACGCGGCGGTCAGCGCCAGGCACAGGGAGATTATAAGGGCGGCGATTCGCTTAGTCATTACTGATCCATCCTTTCTTACCAGAGCCATACCAGAGCCATGCCAGAGCCATTCCAGCGGGACATTTGTTGCGTCAGGTTTGTCAAAACCGGGCGGCGTTATCCGCCTATTATTGACAATGCATATGTGTTTTGTCTGCGTCTTCGGTAGTATAGCGGCTCAGGCGAAATATGTCAATACGCCCTGTCGAAGTTGATTCTACTCTTTGACGCGGCGCGCTATGCTTGTCCCGCGAAAAATGACGCCGACGAGAGCCTATCCAAATCAGCGAGGACGGCGCTCGCCACGCGCATCAACCTCCACGCCATAAAACCCCAGCATAGGCACGCCGTATCTTCCTCTTGGCAGCGCGGGCGGAGGAGTCCTGCGCCACATGCCATTCACGCGCGCGGGCATCGTGTAATCCCGCTCCACGGTCAGCCGCAGGCCGTCGGCGACGGTCTCGGCCTTGACGCACGCCGCAAGACCCCGCTCGTCCTCGACATCAAACCCGTCCGCGAATCCTTCGTGCGCGATAACGTCGTCTTCCGGACGAAATCTCAGTAAAACGGTTCGTTCATCCGCATATTCCGCGCCGATAACGTCGGGCGCATACTCCGGCGCACCGCGCATCGCTCCCAGCATCGCGCGGGCCATGCGTTCACCGAGAATCACATTGGAGCCCGAACTGTTATGGATCATATCGCTCATCGCCAGATCCATCGCGGGCACGACATACACGCCAGGAATCGTTCGCGCCGCCTGACGCTGCGCCTCGCGCACCTGTCCCCAACCCTTATCGGACGCGTCGCCCTGCGCTCCGACGCCTGTCCACCTATTCAGCTGCACCGTCATGAACGGTATATCGCCCATAGCGGCGCGCCAGGCCGCGACCATCGCGGTGAAGCGCTCAAGATATGTCGCGGCGCGTTCGCCATGCGCGTCGCTGCAGCCTTGATACCACAAAACGCCGCTCGCCGGTCCGGCCGTTAACCACCGCTTCAGCGCGCTGCGGAACAAGGCTCCGTCCTCCGCCGGGTTCCATTCCGACAGCGACGTGGCCCCTTTGGACGCCTGCGCCAGCCCTATCGGCACGCCCAGCCGGCGCCGCATCGTTCGCCCGAACGCCAGCGCGGGCGACGTGCCGGAGGACTCTTCCAGCGTTTCGGGATATATGGAGCCGCATGAGTCGTTCAGTGGATGCGACGCTATCTTCCACATTCCGTCGTTCGCGTACAGGTGCACTCCCAACTCGGCTGGATCGTAAGCGGCGTCGCGGCCATAACCGGCCATGTTGCTTTGCCCGGCCAGCATGAACACCTCCCCGACGCCCACATGCCGCGCGATACCCACGCGCGGCGTCCATTCGATCATCGTAATCGGCCTATCCGGCACAAGCGCGCACGCCTCGAATCGGTACAGCCCGCCTTCACGAAGCGCGCTCGCCAGCCGCCACGCGCGCCCATCCCGCTCGCATTGCTTCCACGGAAGCACGACGCTGTTGTCGTCTTCCAGCAATACGCGCGCGTACACGTCGGCGCCGCCCGGCTTATCCGCAGGCAGCACGCCGGAGAACTCGACTTCGGCATAACCCTGCGCATTTCGCTGAAATATCCTGAAATCGGAAACGGCTTTAGAGGGAGTTTCAACCACGATCATATTCCACCAACTTTCTAGGATTTTTATAAGTATAACTTATTCCGCACTTAAAATACTAGGGGCAAGGAGTGCAGTCCCCCCGTGCAGCGGACGTTATGACGCCCGCGTTAGCCTCTCCTAAAATTGATCGACTCTATGTATGGACGCGAAGTGTGAATTCTATTTTAAACAACTATAGCGGCATAATGTTTAGACAATTGCGCAAAATGGGATTTTCCAAACAGATCCTAGTCCAAACCAACGCGCGTAAAAGCACCGCGCGTCGTTTTTCACATATTCTATGCGTGACGGAATACTCCGCCCTATAATCAGGAGGAGGACTCGATCATGCCGCAAACGCTTGATAACATTCAGCCGCGCCCTGACGAACGTCCGCACGGGTATGATGAGTCTAGCCTGCGCGGCGCCGCTTCGGGCTATGACGTATATAACGCGGGCGGAGACTTGCGCGAACCTGGGATCAACGGCGACGAGGTAGACCTTCAGCTGAGCCTGACCGACGATATCACCACGCAGGAGCGATCCGACGCGGCGTCGAGGCTGACCGCGCAAGGCATTGATTTATACGACGACGACTTGGACGCTATACGCAAACTGACGCCCGTGAACGACGTCGAGGTGGCGGGCGGCGGACGGGAGTCTCGCATATACGTTACTATAACCACTCCGGTGGGGCTGTGGACCAACGCGCTGTACCTGCC
>JAITDK010000075.1 GCA_031282605.1 Oscillospiraceae bacterium | reverse complement strand
CGTTAACTAAACTGACATGCTTGATAGTATACGCGCGCTCAGCGGGCAGTCATGATCACTGGAAGGGTGAGAGCGTCTGACCACCCCTCAAGCCATAACCGCGCATACCAACACACCCGGCGGCATACGCCGCCGGGTGTGTCTCGCGTTAATAGTAATCGTCATGAGCGTCCGATAGACGCGGATTAGCTATGGGATTCGTCGGTTTACGCCGATCAACCCTCCCGCAGATCCTGCGTCCTGGGCGTCTTGCCCTCGCTGCGCGGAATGCTGCCCGATGGAACCAGCCTTATCTCCGCATGGATGCCCAGCAACGAGTCCACCGCCGCCTCGACCGCGTCGTGTATGCGTTCAATGCCGCGCACCTCGTCGCTGGGGAGGGAGGGCGCCAGCTCTACGCGTACTTCCAGCGTATCGAGATTCCTCTCGCGGCGCACAACCAGCAGGTATTGCGGCTCGACGCCCTCGATGCCGGCCAGCGCGGTCTCGACCTGGGATGGGAATACGTTCACTCCGCGGATGATCAGCATGTCGTCTGTGCGCCCGGTCAGCTTCTTCATACGCAGGTGGGTTCGTCCGCATGGGCACGGCGTGTCGTCCAGCACGGTCAGATCGTGGGTGCGGTATCGGATCAGCGGCATACCCTCCTTGGAGATGGTCGTGAACACGATCTCGCCGCGAGTGCCGTTGGGCAGCGGCTGGTCGGTGTCCGGATCGATGATCTCCGGTATAAAGTGATCCTCCCACACGTGCATGCCCTGCTGCTCGGAGCATTCGATCGATACGCCGGGACCCATCACCTCGCTAAGCCCATATACGTCGTGAGCGTGTATGTTGAGCAGACCCTCCACGTGGCGGCGCTGAACCTCCGTCCACGGTTCCGCACCGAATATCCCGGCGCGCAGTTTGAACCGCGACAGCGGGATGCCCGCCTCGCGGATAGCCTCGCCCAGCACGATGGCGTACGTAGGCGTGCAAGCCAGCGCGTTCACGCCAAAGTCCTCGAGCAGCATTATCTGCCGGCGAGTGTTGCCGACCGAAGCGGGCACGACCGACGCGCCGATCCGCTCCGCGCCGTAGTGCGCGCCCAACCCGCCTGTGAACAGCCCATAACCGTACGAGACCTGCACGATATCGCTCTTAGTGACGCCCGCGCAGGCCATCGCGCGTGCCATCAGCTCGCCCCACACCTCTATGTCGTACGCGGTGTACCCGGAGACGGTGGGCTTGCCTGTCGTGCCGCTGGACGCGTGGATACGCGTTATCCGATCCTGCGGTACGGCGAACAATCCGAACGGATAGTTGTCGCGCAGGTCGCTCTTGTTCGTGAACGGCAGTTTGGGCAGGTCGTCCACGCCGTGGATATCCGCAGTGGTGAGTCCCGCTTCCCGCATCTTTTTGCGGTAGAACGGCACGTTGTCATACACGCGTGCGACGACGTCGCGCAGGCGTTTGTCTTGCAGCTCGCGAAGCTGGTTCCGGGGCATGGTCTCGACATCGCGGTCGAACATGTATTGATCCAAAGTGGCTGCACCCTTTCGCGTTGGTCGGTCGTTACTTAAGTGGATATTACTTAGGCGGATTTACTTAGGCCGGTTAAGAGAGTTATCGGATGAGTTATAATAAGAGTCGCGGAATACGGCCAGGTTCGATTCCAGCGTCCTGGGCGGGACGGCGTCCGCGACGGCCGATTCCCAAACCGGCAGCGGGATCGGCTCGTCCGTTGTTTCGTCACGCAGTATCGGACGCGCGGCCAGCGCGCCCAACAGAGCGATGTTCACAGCGCGCGGCGCTTTATGCTTTTCAGCCAGCGCCTGAGCGTCGAACGCGGCGACCTGTCTGTCGGGCGAAGCGGTCAGCGACTCCATCACGTCGGACGGATATTTAGCCGCGCCAGTCAGCACCGACATCGGCGGTATCGGGCGGGTGTTCGTAATGATCAGCCCGCCCTTTGGCGTCAAGTACGGCAGTGCGCGCAACGCTTCCAGCGGTTCAAACGCGATCACCGCGCCGGCCTCGCCTTCAGTTACCAAGGGCGCGCGGATCAAGTCGCCCTCGCCGCCTATGCGCACGTGGGTAATAACGCTGCCGCCGCGCTGCGCCATGCCATGTATCTCGCTTACCTTTACGTCGCGGTTCAGCCGAAGCGCCAGCGCGCCAAGTATACGGCTGGCCAGCAGCACGCCCTGTCCCCCGACGCCGGCGATTATGATGTCGCTGATCATACGCGCGTCTCTCCCTTCACCGCCGTGGCGGGTTCTCCTGCCGGAGAGGCGGCGGGGTTTTTGTCGTGTATCGCGTGGAACGGGCATACGCGCGCGCATAGTCCGCAGCCCACGCATTGCGCCGGATCGACCGATACCGATCCATCCTCCCCCTTAGACAGCGCAGGACAGCCCAGCCTCATGCATGCGCCGCACTTACGGCAGTCTTCGATAGTCACGGATGGGCTGCGTTTTCTGCCGAGCAGCGCGCATGGACGACGGGCGATTATCACCGACACGCCGTCGAAGGCGGTCTCCTCTTTCAGCGCGCCGTCGAGTTTCGTTAACTCGAAGGGATCGAGCGAGCGAACCCGCGTCACACCTAGGGCGCGGCAGATCGCCTCAAGATCTACCGAGGGCGCGGGGTTATTATGGATATCGAATCCGCTGGCGGGATTGTGCTGATGCCCGGTCATGCCGGTGATACGATTGTCAAGGATCAGCAGCGTCAGCGACGCGCGGTTGTACACGGCGTCTAGCAGCGCGGTCATGCCGCTATGCATGAATGTAGAATCGCCGATAACCGCGACCGTGTTCCGCGCGAAGTCATCCCCTCTCGCCTTGTTCAGCCCGAACGCCATGCCGATCGACGCGCCCATGCACAGGCAAGCGTCCATAGCGCCGTGGGGCGGCAGCATTCCCAACGTATAGCAGCCTATATCGCCGCTAACGGTATACTTGCGCCTGGCGAGCGCGTAGAACACCGCGCGGTGCGGACACCCGACGCACATAGCGGGCGGGCGGGCCGGGGGTTCAGGAGCGTCCAGCGTATCCGGAGCGGAGCGCGAAGGCGGTGAGGCGAAAGGCTCGAACGCCGCGCGCACCTTATTGACGGATAACTCGCCCTGCTTGCCCGTGCGATCCTTACCGGAACAGTTGATCCCCATCGCCTTGACGGCGTCCTCAATGAACGGCTCCAGTTCTTCTACGACCAGCAGCTGTTCGACATTGGCGGCGAATCCGCGTATCGCCTCGTCCGGCAGCGGATAGACCATGTTCAGTTTGAATACGGACGCGTTCGGCATCGCCTCTTTGACATATTGATACGCCGCGCCCGCGCAGATCACACCGACGGATTTGTCATTATACTCGGCCGTGTACGCCCAATCGGCTGTCTCGGCGGCCGCGCGCAGACAGTTTTCGCGCCGCTCTAGGACAATATGTCTGGCGCGCGCGGGGCCGGGGAGCATCACGTATTTTGACGGATTACGCGTCCATTCCCGCGAAGGATGTTCAACGCGTTCGCCGAGTTCGACACGGCTGCGCGCGTGCGCCACGCGCGTGCACACGCCTATTATGACGGGCGTGTCATACTGTTCCGACAGGTCGAACGCGAGCTTTGTAAAAGAGAGGCATTCGCTCGCGTCGGAAGGGACGAGCATGGGCAAATGCGCGGAGCGTGCGTAATAGCGGCTGTCCTGCTCATTTTGGGAGGAATGAACGCCGGGATCGTCGGCGACAACGACGACCAGCCCCGCGTTTACGCCCGTATACGCCAGCGTGAACAGCGGGTCGGCGGCGACGTTGAGTCCTACGTGCTTCATGCAGGTAAGCGTGCGCGCGCCGCCGATAGATGCCCCGGCGGCAATCTCCATGGCGACCTTCTCGTTGACGGACCATTCAGTATCAAGATCGGGATAGCGGGCACAGGACTCGGTGATTTCGGTGGACGGGGTGCCGGGATAACTGGCGACGACGCGGCACCCGGCTTCCCAGGCTCCGCGCGCGACGGCCTCGTTTCCAAGCAGCAGACGAACGTCAGGCATAATAAGGCAACCCTCCAGCGGCGTACTCGCGTCAAGTATACCCAAACCGCCGCTCATATGCAAGTCTATAATCGCCCGCGGTCAGTTTGACGAATACCCACTAATATGGTATAATTTATTATACTCAATGCAAAACATTGGAGGGATGGATCGTATGAAAAAGACTGTCTCGATTATC
>JAITDK010000073.1 GCA_031282605.1 Oscillospiraceae bacterium | reverse complement strand
TCGAGGAGATCCGTCCACTGACCAGCGAAGCGGTTGAACCAGCATACAAGGCAGAGATAACCGTTTCCTCGGCGAACGCGTCCGGCGCGGTCGTCGCGTTCAGCGAACCGGTCAACCCCAACGACTTCGGCCTAGCCATTAGCGGCGTCAGCGGCGTATCGTTCCAGTGGGCGGATGATAATCAGTCCGTCACGGTCGTATACTCCAAGCCCGCTGAAGCCGGAACCGAGATCAACGCGTTCGTGTTCCGCTCGGTCGACGCGGAAGGAAACATGATCGGCGGTCCGGTACAGCTGGATTTCGCGTTCTAGACATCACTTAAGTGCAGGCGGCGTGGGCTGAGACTTCCGCAATGACTAGCCCACGCCGTCCTTGTCGTTCGCCTGAAGCGAATAAGGCGCGGATTGGAATTCTTGGCCGACGCAACATCGTCCAATCAGGTATGAACGCTGGTAAAAGCGCATACGCTGTTCCATGCTTAGGTAATTGGAGGAGAAACGCATGGCAACGAGCATCGCGCGTAAATCGGGCGTTCGAAGGCTGAATTCTAAATCGGTGCAGTCAAACGGGATCCTCAGTTGGGTAGGCGCGGTGATAACCGGTGTGCTTGCGGCGCTTATTGTGACCGTGATCGGCGTAGCCGCGTTCGCGTTGGTTGTGCGCTGGGTCTCCCCCAGCGATACGGTGATCTCGGTGATTAATCAGGCTCTAAAACTAATAGCGATAGCGGTGGGCGTACTGTTTGCACTGCGCCGCAATTCAGAGAGCGGGCTGCTTAAGGGCGCGCTGATCGGGTTTACGTATATGCTGCTGGGCGTGGTTGCGTATTCGTTGCTAAGCGATCTGCCGATTCGGCTTACGGCCTATTTGGCCGACCTGGGGATGGGCATAGCGGGCGGCGGGTTATGCGGTATGATACTGCCCGGTCTAGGTAAGAAATAGAAACCCTCTTGATACGGCACGCAGCCGATACGGCGGACACAATAGCCGCGTGCAATAACATTAATCCGACGAGGCCTCCTTTGCCGCTGCGGCGATAAAGGGGGCCTCGTCGGACGTATGCGTTAGGCTTGGACGTTGGCGGAACCATGCCGCTAAGCGTCTATATGATCTCCAAATAATCCTTGTCAGGCAGCGGTTTCAGCGGTCTGCCGGGCAGCGTCTGATACCAGTAGGCTACGGAGGCTATGTCGTCCTGCAGCGGCAGGTATTTCCCTCCCTTGCGCCAGCCCAGCGCCTGCACAGTTACCCTCAAATCGGTCTTGAACCGTATCGGATCCGTTATGTGCCAGCGGTACAGCCCAAACCGCTGCTGCGAATCGTATAATCCATTGGGTATCAGCACTTGATGCATCCCTGAATACGGGGTGCAGAACTTGACATACTCGCCGTTCACGTCGAAATCGTACGAGCCGCAGAAGTAATCCTCCAGTCCCGTTCCGCAGATCGTGGGCCATTCGTCACCGTCGATAAAGAATTTGACCTCGCCCTCGCCCCACCAGCCCGCGTTATTTACTCCCCATGCCATGTACGTCCCCACATACTGCCCCATACCCTTTATGCCGTCGAGTATCGTGTAAACGTCCTTGTATGGCAGCGGGTTCACTCGGCGGAAACTGGCGTGAAAGTACGCGCAGTCGTCCGGCACGTCGGTCAGCGTGTAGTTGACCTGGTAGAAGAGCGTCGTCTGTTCGGCGGAGACGTTCTCAAACGTGATACGGCATCGTTTGCGGAACGGCATCTCCCAATAGCAATTAAGGCCGCTTCGAGGATTCGCGCATACCGCCAGCGACGATAGCTGCGCATACCTGCCCCATCCGCTGGCAAAGAAATCCCCTACGGGACACTCGACCGATGGGAATTCCTGGTCGTCCCAATAGACGCGCAGTATATTGAATCGCCAGTCGCCAGAGGGAGTCATCCATATCTGCTGGATAGCGCCGGAGCCTTTGATATCCGCGACAGTGAACGTCTGGCCCGCCTCGATGCGTACGCATGGCGACGTCTTCCAACCCTGACCCAGATCCTCGGCGGCGTGCCACGACGCGCCCTCGGTCGTAGCCATGCCTCCCCTGCCCTTTTCGCCCGTCATATTCTCCGCCGATATCGAGCGCGACTCCGCGTCCGACAGGCGGGACAGATTGCCCATGTTCATTCCAAGGCCGTTGAATTTCATAGAGTTACTCCTTACGCCGCCGCGCGGCTATATCTGATACTCTGACCGCGCCAGCACCTCGTCTTGCATTGTTGGCGATAGTTTGACAAAATAATCGCTGTATCCGCCGATTCTTACCAACAGATCCCTGTATTCCTCCGGATTTTCGCGCGCCTTGAGCAGCGTATCCTTATCTACCGCGTTTATCTGCAGTTCAAATCCTCCGCGCTCGAAGTACGCACGAACTAGGGCGGCCATATTGCCGATCGATCCCGCGGAGAACATCCTCTTTGAGAACTTCATATTCACCGCGACGCCGCCTATGAATTTATGGTGATCCCATTTCGTGCTTGACAGAATCGCGGCGGTCGGACCGGCTGTCTCGCGTCCCTGCGCTGGTCCGGAGCCGTCGCCCAGGGGAAAGCCCATCCGCCGTCCGTCCGGGGACGCGCCCGTTTCCCTGCCGAACTCGTCGTGCATTATCCAGCAGAACAGGCTTGGAACCAGATAGTTTTCCTGGCGCTGTTGATATTGTTCAACCTCGTGAGTCAGCCATTCGGTCAACATGATCGCGTATTTATCGGCGCAGTCCGCGTCGTTGCCATACTTGGGCGTTTTGTTCACGATCCGCAGCCGGAGCGATTCATATCCAACGAAGTCCGCCGCCAGCGCGGCGCGCAGCGTATCAAACGAAACGTCCCCGCCGAAAACCAGCCGCTCTATAACGGTCAGCGCGTCCGCCGCGTTGGACAGCCCGACAAACGACGGCATTATCCAGTTGTAACGCGCTCCGCCGGCCTCAATGTCGACGCCTCGTTCCAGGCAGTCGTTTACGAAGCAAGAGAGCAGCGGATCTACGGCATACTTCGCGCGTTCCTCGCGCCGCATCGTTTCGTGCGCGAGATTCTCCCGGATGCCGTCCGCGATGCGCGCGCAGTAGGTTTCGATAAGCGACTCCATCGAGGGGTAATCGCGGTCTAGCACGTCCAGCAGTTTCCGCACCAGGTTCATGTATGGGCTGGCCACCCACACGTTGGACGAGGCGATCGGCGTTATTTCCACGCACGTGGAATGAATATACTCATGCGAATACTCATCCGGCATACCGTGGAAGCGCAGCCCCTTCGAGATGACGTCGTCGTTGAATAAGGCGGGATGAGAGCGACCCTCGCCCAGTATCTCGCACGCCAGCCGAAGGTCGGCCTCGGGCGTGTCCTTGCACCAGCAAAGGCCAATGCCGGGATAGACCAAGCGCGTATGGTTGATGGAGAGCAGGGACATGCGCGTCAGATCGTTGGAAACGACACGACCGTCACGGTCTCGCCCGCCTACCATCCAGCCCGCCGCCAAGCCTTGAGGTATCCGCACGGACATCAGTATGGCAATACAGTCGATCAGCGTCTGCGCGTCGTACCGCGAGATTTTACCCGACGCGACGTCTCTCTCATAGTAGGGCAACAGGTATCTATCCGGCCTGCCGAACTGATACAGATGCGGGCCGACGAAGAACGGTTTACCGCTGAGCGCGAAAGTAACGAACTGTATGCTTTGCACGGCCTCATAGAAACCGGACGCTGGATTGCGCGGTACGTTCGTCAAGTTACGCGCTATAGTCAACAGTTCTTGCTGGCGGCGCGGTTCTCCGCACTCCGCCGCCATCCGGCGCGCCTCGCCTGCGTGACGCTCGGCAAAGCGAATCAACCCCTCCAACGCGCGTGTGCAGGATGCGTAGAACACGTCCCGGCGCATATCCTGCGCGACGGTCAGGTCAAGGGTTGAACGCTTGGACTCAATGTCGGCGATAATGCCTGACGCGCCTTTCGACAGCAGCAGCGCATAATCGATCGCCATGTGCGAGGCTTGACCTTCGAGCGACGGCATCAGCTTGCGAGCTTGAAGCAGCTGCTCGTATTCCAGCCGCTCGGCATCGGTCAGCGGCGTTTGGGGCTGCCGGCCAGCCAGCAAGTCATCCGGCCCAATATAAATTGGGATCGTGTCGAACATCCCGTACATGGCGTCAGCCACGCGCACGGCATACGGCCTGGAACTATAGTCGTCGGCGAGGGTCTTATAGAATCGGTACGCGAACTGGCTATAGTCGACGTTGTCCACGAGCGGCTCAAGCCGCAGACGTTCTATACGATCCTTGTCGTAATCCGCCGCGCCGTTGTGGCTCATACAGCAATACCTTCCTTGCCGAGCGTCTTTTCGAATATCACTTCGATCCCAATTTCGCCAGTACGGCGTCGATCTGGTTCGCCCATTCTTCGGCGCTGCGAGAGCCGATCAGCGTTTCCACAACCGTTCCGGTTTCATCCAGGAAGAACGTCGTCGGCACGTATTGCAGCGACGCGAAGAATTTTTCCCTCAATGCCGCGTCCGGCAGTATCACCAGGTACTCCGCTTTGGCGTTGGCAAGCAGGGTGTTTGCCTGCTCGATTACTTTGTCGTCGGGTTTGCCTGTTGTCGCAACCACCCCGTCCTCCAGAAGGCCGACGAGTTGCACTCCTTTACCCGCGTATTCGGCGGCCACCAGACCCAGATCCGGCAGCTCGGCTACGCAAGGCGGACACCACGTGGCGAATACGTTTAGGATAGTCAGCTTGTTCTTGGCGAAGGCGGACTCCGTTATCTCCTCGCCGGAGAGCGACACGGTGGAGAAGGTGAACGGCCACGCGGACGCGCTGTCCAATCCGTCAGCCTGATCCACACTGGTGGCGGCGGGCACGGCACACGCAGCCGTTAAAACGACCATCGCACACATCAGCAGCAGCACAATGAGGCGTTTCACCATATTCATCATAGTAAGATATCACGTCCTTACGTTTCATTTGATGCGAGTGCGGCGAACGGGTTCCGCCCGCCGCGCTCACGCTGTTTTAATCTTGCTCTAATCCCCGCTTGCCTCAAGTTCCCTCTGTATCTCATGAATCTCTTCGATCGACAACGTCGAGAACTCGGCTATCTCGTCGATTGGTCTGTTCTTCTTTATCATTCGTACGGCAGTGTCTCTGTAACCATGCTTTATTCCTTGGCTCACGCCTTGATCAATGCCCTGTTTAATGCCCTGTTTTATGCCCTGTTTAATGCCCTGCTCCATGCCTTGTTTTAACCCCTGATCCAGTCCCTGCTGGAGTCCATTTTTGAGTCCCTGCTTAAGAGCGTGATCCAGGAGCGCCCGTTGATCCAACTCGAAAAGCCACTGCCTTTCGGCCAGTTCGCGCACCCTTTCCTCGGCGGACAGATGCTTGAGCACGCCTATGCTTCTGCGAACCTCCGGGTGCTGCTCCGCCAGCATATTGAACTCCTCCTCTCGTTTCGAGTTGAAATAACGTCCCCATACCCAAATCGGCTTATCCCACTTGTCAGGCACCTTGGGCAGTTCCAGCAAGCATACCTCCGATACGTTGGTGAACAAGACGCCGGTTTTCGGGTTGCACACATAGTATCGGTTGAAGTAGTCCGGTTCATCCGGCTTTAGGATATGGTTTGTGATCAGTATAGTTACGGTGCGCTGAAGCTCGCCGTACTGCTCGCCCTTCTCCAATTGACCAGAGAACGCCTTGGTGTGATAATACCAAACCCGCTCGGGCAGGGCCATATACGGTTCGAGTTGAAGCTCTATATGAATGATTATGCCGCTTTTCGTATGTAACACTATATCCATGATGCCGCGTTTTTCATTCGGCGCGTCCAGCGGCGTGTATGGATCGACCTTTTCGATATAGTCATATTCCGCGGCGGGCAGGCTTAACACGTCCAAGAGGAAAGGCTTTACGACCTCCTCCGTATAACGTTCGCTGAACATCATCCAGAACACGACGTCGTTTATTGGGGAGAGTATGTCGGCAGCCATGGATCATTCCTCCGTCGTTCCGATCGCCAAATATATTATACACCATACTCGCGAAGCGTTCAAGCCGCGTCAATGCCATAACGAAAACG
>JAITDK010000284.1 GCA_031282605.1 Oscillospiraceae bacterium | reverse complement strand
CGGTAGATTGTGTATCACGATGGTCCAGGCGAAGCCTGGTCAGGATTCGAAAGGGCGGATAGCCCTTCGCAGGGTCTGGGACAGAGTCCCAGGCTCCCCGCAGGGACGTTCCCCGTTCCATCATTCCCACGTTCCCGCGTTCCAATTCCTGCGCCCGCCAGTAAAAACGCTATAAAGGAGTTGACAACTCACGCCATTGTGGCGGGCGCCACAAACTTAAAGCGCATTCGGTTCGCAAACCGAACAGCGTCCCGCCGCAGCGTACAGCCGAAGGCCACATGGCGCGAGCCGCACCTATGGCCGACTCAAAAAATCACGCGCGATTATACCGAAACAGCGCTAGTTAATATCAATATCAACCGTCAAACCGCCTTCCAGTTCATCGGTCGTCGGATGCTGGAAGTGGCCGCAGTATTCCCGCATCGTATCAAACGGAATGTGGAACGCGGCCTCGCCGGAGTCGTTGCGCGCAACTAGGCGGCGGAACAGCTCGTCTTGCGGCGCGTTCATATAGTGTATTACACAATCCGCCCCCAGCGCCCTGGCCTTCGTCTTATAGGCGTCACGTTCCTCTCGCGCCCAGCAGCCGAAGTCGTGGATCACGTCGATCCCCAGTTCCAGCGCGCGCGCCGCTACGCTCCATATGATCGACTCGATCGCCTGGTGCCGTTTGTTGTGGGTATCATAATCCTCGCCCAGATCGTCGCCGAACAGGCGCAGGTGCCAATGATCGCCGGTGAGTCGCAGCGCGCCCAGTTCCCGCTCCAGTTCCTTGGCTCGGGTGGTTTTACCGCTGCAGGGCAGGCCTACCATTAAATGCAACGTCGCCATATTCATACTTAGATTCGCCGTGATACGGCATTCTCCTGCAATCATTCGCCGAACCGCCATTATTATTGCCGCGCCTGGCAGGAATTATCCGACGGCGCGTTGAATCTATATATATTACATGTAACGGAGGCTGCGTGATGAAACGATTCCGCGCATCGGCGTTCGCGCTGATTATGTTAATGGTGATAATGGTCGCAGCGGCGTCGGTTCAGGCGGACGGACTCACGCCCGAACCCGTCCCGGCATTCGCGAGCGCAGCCGACGACGGTGCGCTGCGCGCGAAACTCAAACAAGCCCAGACCATCCGCAACCCCGGCGCGTGCCGGGCGCTGCTGCTGTCGATACTGCGCGATCCCGACGTATCGAACGAGCTGGTCGACGACGCGATGGAGTTCGCGTGGGATTCCGACCTGATCGGCATAGAGGACATGGTCGACTTGATGATAGCGGTGCAGGCGCTGGATCGCCGCGAACTGGACGGCCATACTGAAGGGTTGACGTATATGCTGGCGTTCGCGAACCGCGCGGACGAGGCGATAGCGATGCTGCGATCGAGGATCACGTCCGATCCCGACAACGCCGCGGCTTATGAGGACGAGATCATCAACGCGCTGCTGTTCAGCGACCGTTCCGCCGAGGCGGTCGTAATGCTGCAAGAGAAGATAGCCGCCAAGACCGGAAACACGGACACATACGCGAAACTGGCGGATGTATTCAACCTGAACGGCGACTATGAAGAAGCCATAGCCGCGGCCGAGGCCGGGCTGCTGATCGATCCCGAGAACACGTGGCTGCTGCAATCGTACGCCGAGGCGCTGGATTACGTCCATCGTTACGCGGAGGCGGTCGAGGCGTTAACGAAGATGCTGCGCATCGAGCAGGCCGGGGACGAGGATGTGACATACACCTACGCGATGCTATACGGTGAGCAGCAGCGCGCGGGTCAATGGAAGGCGGCGGCGCGTTCGCTGGAGCACGCTATAGGCGCCAGCCAGGACGCGAGCATGTTCCTAGAGCGCGCGCGGTTCAAGCTGTGGGATCTGTACGACCCCGAAGCCGCGCTGAAGGATCTCGACGCGCTGATCAAGCGCAATTCCGGCGACGTCGAGGCCAGGTATCAGCGGGTATACGCGTACCTGTGGATGGATCGGTTCGACGAGGCTCGGGCGGACGCTGAGACCCTGGCCTCGAGAGAGGGCGGAGCCGCCTCGCGCCTGGAGGCCATAGCCGCCTATTACGCCGGACGCATTGAGGACGCCGAAGCGTTGTTCGCCGCCGTTCTGGAGGCTGATCCCAGCGACGGCGTCAGCTGGCTGTTCCGCGCGATGGCGGCGCTGTACGAAGCCGACGATCCAGCCGCCGCGGGTGAGTATCTCGATCGCGCGGAGGAAGAGTTGGGTGAGTCTGATCCCGACGTGAATAACCTGCGCGGGGATATGCTGCAACTGGCGGGACAATGGAGCCGGGCGGAGCAGTCTTACCTGGACGCGGCGGACTACGCGTTGAAGGATCCGGCGCCGCTGTATAACCTGGGTATGCTGCTATGCCAGCAGGGTCGGCTGGATGAAGCGCGGGAGACGTTGACGCGTTTGGAGGAGGAGTATCCTAACCGTTATTGGACGCTGCGCCTGGCATTGGCGATCGAGGCCGCTTCAGGGGATTACGGCGCCGCGCTGACGACGTATGACGGTATCGAGGCGCAGTTTCCGTTCATGGCGAAGCGGTCGCTCCAGTATACCCGCGCCGCGCTGCTGGCGATGGATGGGCAAACCGGCGAAGCCTCCTCGCTTCTGGCTGGACTCACGCCGGCCAAGTCGATGGATTATCTGGCGGCCGCCGAATGCTATGCGCTGCTGGGCGACTTCGCCGAGACGACGAAATGGATGGATCGCGCGTCGGCGTCGATAGAAACGGGCGTCATGACCCCCGGCGCGCTGTCAGAGGCTGAGGTAACCGCCGCGCTGGTGTCGGCCGAGACGGCGTATCTGCAAGGCGACGAAGCCGCCTGCCTCAATTATATACGCGAGGCCTGCGAGCTGGGATGGTATCCGGAGGCGGCGAAGGGGAATTGGGTGCTAAAAACATTGACGAACACGCAAGAATATGAATCGTTGCTGGCAGAATATCCGGTAGATCGGTAGATCAATACAAGCGGAGGTAGCGATGGTCAAGAGGCAATTGGCGGAGCGCGCGCTGACGCAGGCGCTTTCAACAGGCGGGGATTTCGCGGAGCTGTTCTTCGAGGATCGGCTTAATAACTCGATCATGCTGCAGGGGGGAAAGGTCGAGATCGTGAACACCGGCCGCCTGCATGGCGTGGGGGTGCGTGTGTTCAAGGGCATACGCAGCATATACGCCTACACAAACGACTTCGAGGAGGCGGGACTGCTGGACTGCGCGTCGCAGGCGGCGTCCGCGCTGAAGGAAACGGAACACATAGAATCAGCCAGCGTACGTCTGACGGGATCGATCGCGGCGAACCTGCATCCAGTGAGGAGACTACCCGGAGACGTCGGTAACGCGTGGCGCGTGGATCGCCTTCGAGCGGCGGACGCGGCGATGAAGTCGATCTCAAGCGAGATAACGCAGACCGTATGCCGCTACGTGGATTGGGATCAACAGGTGACAATCGCCAACAGCGAGGGGCTGCTCGTCAGCGATCGCCGCGTGTATACCAGAGCCTCGCTGCAGG
Organism: Oscillospiraceae bacterium; assembly: GCA_031282605.1. GTDB lineage: Bacteria > Bacillota > Clostridia > Christensenellales > Aristaeellaceae > BNUH01. Next base: position 11,064 of record JAITDK010000284.1, on the reverse strand, counting down.
CCGTCGCGTCCGACGGCACAGAGAATCAGATAGGGTTCAGCGGACCCGGCGCGCTGCAGGGCGCGGAGTTCGCGCAGGCGCTGGATATCGAAGCCCACGCGAAGACGGCCGCGCGTATGGCCGTCACGATGCTGCACGCGCGTCAAAGCCCGGCGGGGGTGATGCCGGTCGTGATAGACAACGGTTTTGGCGGCGTGATATTCCACGAGGCATGCGGACATTCGCTTGAGGCGACGAGCGTCGCGCGGGGCTTAAGTGAATTCGCCGGCAAGATCGGCCTGAAAATCGCGTCGGATATAGTCACCGCGATAGACGACGGCACGATGCCCGGCGAGTGGGGTTCGATCAACATAGACGACGAGGGCACGCCGTCCAACAGGCTGGTTCTGATCGAGAACGGCGTCCTGAAGAATTACATGATAGACAGGCTCAACTCACGCCGGATGAACATGCCGATCACGGGCAGCAGCCGCCGCGAGGGATATTCGTACGCGCCGACGTCTAGGATGCGCAACACGTATATCGCCGCCGGAACCGCCGACGACGACGAGATGATCCGCACGATGGGCGACGGGCTGTACGCCAAGACGATGGGCGGCGGATCGGTCAACCCGACCACGGGCGAGTTCAATTTTGCCGTGCAGGAGGGTTATTTGGTGAAGGACGGCAAGATAACCGAGCCGGTGCGCGGCGCGTCGCTGATAGGCCGTGGCAGCGAGATACTGACGAAGATTGACCGCGTGGGTCGAAATATGCGCATGGCGCAGGGCATGTGCGGCTCGATCAGCGGCAGCGTGCCGACAAACGTCGGCCAGCCGATGATACGCGTTTCATCGCTGACGGTCGGCGGACGTTGAGGAGGGATAGCTATGTCTACGCAAAATAAAACCGCGCGCGAACAGGAAAGAACCCCTTCGGGGTTATGCGGATGCGCGCCCGATTCGCGCCGCGCGCCGCAAAAAGACGCGTTGGATATATTCATCGAGAAACTCCTGGCGGCGGCCAAGGCCGGCGGCGTCGATAAGGCCGAGGCGTATCTGCGCAAGACGGAGTCGTTCCAATCGTTCGTGGAGAGCGGCGAGGTCAGCGAGTACGGCGTGAATAGCTCGGGCGGGTTGGCGCTGCGCGCGCTGATCGGGGGCAAGATGGGCACCGCGTATACCGAGGCGTTCGACGACGACGCGATCGATATGCTGGTGTCGCGGGTGCTGGAGAGCGCGTCGCTGATAGAGGATCCGGACGAACAGTTCCTGTTCGAAGGCAGCCCGTCATACGCCGAGCTTGACACGCTGGCAAGGACGCCCGGCGGCGGCACAGCCGACGAAAAGATAAAGTACGCGTGCGATCTGGAAAAACTGGCGCTCAGCCTGGATCCGCACGTGACTAAGCTGGGCTATCAGAACGGCGTCGAATCTACCCATACTCAAGTGCGCATCGTGGGCACGAACGGGTTGAACCTGCGCCATGAGGCGGATGGGATCGGCGCGATAGTGACGCCCGTGGCCAAGCGGGGAGAACGTACATCCGATTCGCTGGGGTTGAGGCTGGCACGAAATTTGTCCGACCTGCCAATGGAAGAGCTGGCGCGAGAGGCGGTGGCGGAGGCGGTCTTCATGCTGGACGCCGCGCCGTGCGAGAGCGGATCGTACGAAGTGATACTCCGGTTTGACGCCATGAGCATGATGCTGATGACGTTCCAAGGCGTATTCTCGGCGGAGAACACGCAAAAGGGGTTGTCGCTGCTCAATGGCAAAGTGGGAGAAACGATCGCGGCGCCGTGCGTAACGCTGAAGGACGATCCTCACCGCGAGGGCGGACCCGGCTCGAGACCGTTCGACGACGAAGGGGTCGCGACATTCCCCAAGAACGTGATCGACGGCGGCAAGCTGACCACGCTGCTGCACAATCTGAAAACGGCGAAGAAGGATGGAGTGGCGGCGACGGGCAACGCGTCGAAGGGCAGTTATGCCGCGACGGTCAAGGTCGCGCCGAGCAACTTCCACTTCCAGCCCGGAGAGAACGACCTGGACGCGTTGTGCGAGAGGATGGGCGAGGGATTGGTGATAACGGATCTGGCCGGAACGCACTCGGGCGCGAACGATATATCGGGCGAATTCTCGCTGCTGTCGAAGGGTTATCGGGTGCGCGGCGGGAAGAAGGCCGAGCCGGTCGAGCAGATCACCGTCGCGGGGAACTTCTTCGACATGCTCAAGCATATCAAGGCGGTAGGATCGGATCTGCGGTTTCCGTTCGGCGGCGCTGGCAGCCCGTCGGTATGGGTCGGAACGCTGTCAGTAGCGGGGAAGTAGGTGGATTATGCCAAACACACTCGGGGATAATCACGTAAGGGATCTGGCGTTCGAGACGCTGGCTCTGCACGGCACGCGCACCAACGCCGACAAAACGGGCGCGCTGACCACGCCGATATATCAGAGCGCAACCTTCGCGCATCTAGGAGTGGGCAGGAGCACGGGGTTCGATTATTCAAGGTTGCAGAATCCGACGCGCCAGGCGCTTGAGGAAACGATGGCGACGCTGGAGGGCGGCGACGACGCGATAGCGTTCACGACAGGCATGGCGGCCATAGCGTGTCTGATGGAGCTGTTCGCGCCGGGCGATCACATAATAGCGTCGGACGATCTGTACGGCGGGTCGGTGAGGCTGTTCAGCGCGATCAGCGGCAAGAATGGCGTAGACGTATCGTACGTTGACACGTCGGATACCGGGGCGGTTCGAGCCGCGATACGGTCGAACACGAAGGCGCTGTTTGTGGAAACGCCGACCAACCCTATGATGATAGTAAGCGACGTGGCGGCGCTGGCCGAGATATGCAAGAAGAGCGGGTGTCTGCTGATAGTGGACAACACGTTTCTAACGCCGTACTTGATGAAGCCGATAGCGCTTGGGGCGGACATAGCGCTGCACAGCGGAACGAAGTATCTGGGCGGGCACAATGACGTGCTGGCGGGTTTCTTGGTTACGGCGAGACCGGAGCTGTCGGAGCGGCTGAGGTATTTATACAAGACGACGGGCGCGTGCATAGGGCCGATGGACGCGTACCTGGTGCTGCGTGGTATCAAGACGCTGCCGGTGAGGATGGATCGCCAGCAGGAGAACGCGATGGAGATCGCGCGCTGGCTGAAGGCGCAGACGCGCAAGGCCGATCCAGCGGTGACGGCGGTTTATTATCCAGGGCTGGACGATCATCCGGGACTGGAGTTGAGCAAGCGTCAGGCAAGCGGGTTCGGGGCGATGATATCGTTCACGACGAAGGATGAGGCGCTGGCGCACGGGGTGCTGGAGCGGGTGCAGGTGGTGCAATTCGCGGAGAGTCTGGGCGGGATAGAGTCGCTGATAACATATCCGACGATGCAGACCCACGCGGACGTGCCGCCCGAGGTAAAGGAAGCCCGGGGCATAACGAGCAAGCTGCTGCGCCTATCGGTAGGCATAGAGAACATAAAGGATCTAAAGGCGGATCTAGAGCAAGCGATCTACGGCAAGTCGCTGAACTAAGGCGCGCCACGCGATTGTGTTAGTGAGCGGGAGCCGCGGGTCAATCGCGCATGGCGCTCTGACCTGCGGGAGGTCGAATCACGGCTGTTGGCTGCATAATTATCATATGCGGCTAACAGCCTCCGAAGATAGGGTCTTGTCGTGTCATTTATGAGTGGGGAAAACGGCACGCCAGCTTAGCATACCTATTTGCAACAGCCATAATGGCAGAATCATATATTTATTGAGCAATTAAGCAATTGAGTGTGGCGGCGAATAATAGCATAATCAATAGCATTGGCAATGCCGCAAATCCAGAGCAGCGTCGAAGCGTGACGCCGTTTTTGCGTCGGCGCGCCGATTTCCTACCCGTGCTATAGGCGAACCGGAAACATATCAGCGCTAGCGTCATAAACTGAACAAGGCTTCTATATATACCCTGTATCGTTAAGATTTTATGATTAAGTGCGTTGAGAGGATGCAACCGAACATGGCGCGCCATGCCTATATGATAATGGCCCACACGAACTTCAGCCAACTCAAGCTGCTTCTGATATTGCTGGATCATCCGGATAACGACATCTACGTGCACATAGACATGTATGTACGCCGGGCGCCTCTGAACGAGCTGGCCGCCTGCTGCCAAAGCAGCCCAGTGGTATTCATGCGCGAGGTGTATATCCGCTGGGGCAAGTACTCAATGTTCGAGGCGGAGTTGGCGCTGTTGCGCAAGGCTACCCAAACGAACCACGCGTATTACCATCTGATATCCGGCATGGATATGCCGCTGAAAACACAGGACGAGATCCATGACTTCTATGCGCGGAACGGAAACATCGAGTTCGTGGCGGCTACGGAATACAAGGAGCCTAGCGTCGCGCTGGTTCGATTGACCAAGAAGGCCGCCGCCATGGGAATGAACGGCTTCAAGGTGTACAAGGGCAGCCAATGGTTCAGCATCACGCATGAATTCGCGGTATTCCTGCTAGAAGAGGAAGCAGTGATAAAGGTTCTGTTTGAAAACTATTACACGCCGGATGAGAAATGCGTGCAAACGCTGCTGATGAACTCCCGTTTTCGGAGCCGATGGTCAGGTGCTCAGGAGTGTTGGTTTCCTAGCCGGAACATGCGCTTGATTGAATGGCCTTTCTCGAACAACAGGGGAGGCCCGCACCCAAAGGTGTTCACGATAGCGGATCTGGATCAGCTGACGTCGTCAGCGTGCCACTTCGCGCGCAAATTTGACATGTCCGTCGACATTGATATAATAACCGTACTGGCGCGCCGCCTAGTCAATCAGTCGGCGGAACCGCCTAAACTGCCGGAGCCGGATATGCCGCAGACGCTCATTATATTGCCGACGCTCCTGCCAGACGCGCCGCCCGCACCGGGACTGACGGCAGCGCCGCGCCCGGCTCACGCCTCGGCAGCGGTTAATTTCGAGCAAGCGGTCAGCGCGATCAAGCACAAGCGGCAATGGCGCAAACCGCGTCGGCCAGTTCCTCTACCGTCAGTACGCCGGGAGGTACAGGTACACCGCGATCCCGCAGCAGCGAGGACACTTGTGTCGCTTGAGGCGCGGCAAGGCCAAGCTCCTCAAGACGCCGCGTCTCGGAGAATACCTCGCGCGGAGTACCTCTTAAGACAGCCTCGCCGTTTGAGATGACGATCACCTCGTCCGCCGCGATAGCTTCCTCCATCGTGTGGGTGATCCAGACCACCGTCATGCCATGATTGCGAATCAAATCGCGTACGGTGTTCATTACCTCGCGGCGTCCGTCGGGATCGAGCATCGCGGTGGCTTCGTCGAGCGCGAGCAGCTTCGGGCGCATAGCCAGCGCGCCCGCAATCGCCACACGCTGCTTCTGTCCGCCGGACAGCGTATGCGGAGCTTTTTTCGCGTGTTCACGCATCGCGACGGCGTCCAGCGCGCGGTCAACGCGGTCGCGTATCTCCGGCGGCGGCACGCCTAGATTTTCCGGACCGAAGGCCACGTCTTCCTCGACCACCGTCGCGACGATCTGGTTGTCGGGGTTCTGGAACACCAGTCCGACCGCCTGCCGTATGGCTATGGTGTTCTCCGGCTCGCGCGTATCCATGCACATCACGCGCACGGAACCGCCGGTTGGGGTAATCAGTACGTTAAGTTGTTTCGCGAACGTGGACTTACCCGAGCCGTTGCGACCCAGTATCGCGACGAACGTACCTTCGCGCACGGACAGCGTAACGCCGCGCAGGGCGGATTCGCCCGTGCCGGCGTACGCGTATTGAAGATCCTTAGCTTCGACTAAATGGGTCTTGGCCAAATGGGTATCAGCTGAATCGACCGCAACTAACATTCCGCTCATCCTGCGTTACTCGCTTACCGAAGTTCTGAATCCCTCGAAGAACTGCGGGCATGACCAAGCGCCGCACGCCTGAACCACATCGCCGGAGACGTTCAGCTGAAGGGTCAAGCCGTTCGTCAGGTATATCGTCAGCGCCTGCTCGCCCGACGGGATCGCCTCGCCGGACCAGGCGCGCGCGTCTTTCAGCAGGGTGGATATCAGGGCGTTGGCCTTAGCGTCATCGGTCACGATGCCCACGCCTGACAATTCCAGCGCACGAACCTTGCCCTCGATGGACAGCGTGTCGCCGAAATTTTCGTCGCCGACCAGGGATTTGGCGGCGTATCCGACCCGCTGAAACACCCGTGTCGTTCCGTCGACCCTCGCCGCGATCATCGTGCGGGTAGAATAATCCTGTACAGCATAGACCGATTCGCCCTCGGGCACAACATTCGAAAGCACGCCTATCCGATCCGCCAGCGATATATCCGACGTCAGCGGCTGCACGTCGCCATGTTTCGTACCCAGCATATCGGAGGGCAGCGACAACGGCGCCGTGAGCATCTGATAATACCGACCGTTCACGCTGACCAGCGCCGGTTCGTTGCCGGGTGCTTCAGCGAACAGCGTACGGTATTGGGGCACACCACTGCCCAGCTTCAGCGCGCCGGTCATTAGATCCCCAGCGCGGAAGGATTGGGTCATTGGTATACCTTCGTCCGTAGAGGCGATAGGCGTCCGTGGCTCAAACTGCTCTGAACCGAAGAAGCGCAGCCCCAGGCCGAACATCACCACCAACGCCAGCGCCGCACCCAGCGCGGGTGTAAGCCGACGCATTACGGTCACGCGCGGAGGCGGCAGCCTCTCAGGCAGCGATATCCTGCGCCCGAAACGGTTCGCGTGGGTGAGAATACGGTGCCGCAGCGCGCCGTCGGCGTGTACGGAGTCGAGCATCTGCTCCGCCGATTCTGGCATTCTGTCCATCAATGACGCGTTGAACAGCGCCCGCGACCGTATGCGCTGACCCGCCGTAAGTCCGCTGAGCATCTCGTCGGCCACAGACCGCAACTCATTTATGGGAATTCGCCTGTGACCTTGCTGGTTCGTCATCGGGCGTCACCTCCTTGTGGTGGGCGTACACGAGGCGTGCGTCGGGGCAAGCCTTACGTTCCGCTCCCTTTCAGCATTACTTCCAACTTCTTTCGCGCGCGCGAAAGGCGGCTGGATATGGTTCCCTCGGGCAGATCGAGCATCATCGCGATCTCCGAGATACCGAATCCCTGATAATAGTGCAACAGGATAACCTCTTTAAACGCGACGGGCAACCGACTCACGGCCTCCATCAGGTCTGTCTTCTCCGTTCGGAACTCGATGTCGTCCGGCGCGGGAATGCAGTCGAACGGAGAGCCTAGAACCACGCGCTTCACCCAGGCGGCGCGCCACAGGTCGCGGCACCGATTCAGCGCTACCTTGAGCAGCCAAGCCTTTTCGTGTCCCGGTTGGATGTCCGGCGTGCGCGTGAGCAGGCGCACGAACACATCCTGGCACACGTCCTCGGCCTTTTGACGGTCGCCCAGGTAGAAGTAAGATACGCGCAGCACATCGTCAGCGTACTGGCTGTACAACCGTTCGAATAACTCGTTGGATTCCGCTCCCGACGTACCGGCCATGGCGTTGCAACACCGCCCGTCTTCTAAATATAATAACGAACCGTTACCGGTAAAACCTGCATTATACAGTAAAAATTGTTGTTGAACCACATCCTGAAGTCCATATGAATCAACAACCAATGTTAAAGCCAGTATTCCCTGACATGTAAACGACGAAACTGGAAAGCCGCTTCTTCCCGCGTTGTTAAATTATGACTGAGATTGTGATACGCACGGATGAGACATACACGCATATGATGGCAGAGAGTGGAGGTATTCAATAGATGTCGATGCCACGTTTATATATAAAGGGTCACAATGATCTCAAACAAGCCCTGGCGAATATAAGTCTGTCGGTAGCGATGGAGGATACCGCCGTGACGAACCTGTTGGAAGCCGAGCGCAACAAGCTTTCCTTGGTTGGGGATCCAAGCGCGCCGCTGGTTCAGAATACGCATGAGGGGTTGTCGCCTGGGTTGACGATAAATGATCTGGCCGCGATTGATCGCAGCGCTGCGCGGTTGGTTGCGCAGCTGAATGTATTCCACCGGATGCTTATAACAAAATATCTGATTGCGACGAGCGCGTATCTGGGGCATGGTATAGTTTGCGAGGCGCAAGAGTGCGCACCGTCCGAATGTCCGTGCGATCACATGCCGGATATGGACGCTCCCTGTCCGTGCTGCGAGCCGGCGGGGGGCTTGTGTCCGTGCGATAGTTAGCGGACGTTTTTTATCCGGGAACACCCTTTGTCGCCGCAGCGGCAGATGGGATCCATAGTCACACAAGGAGGCTGCCAATATGTCAATGCCCCACGTCACGCTGCCCACAGGCGTGCTCTCAGGCGTCGACGAACTGACGCTCAATCCGTCGTTCATACAATTATCCTATCTGCTGCTCGACCGGGAGGCGTCGCTCAACGGCCTGCTTGCCGCGGAACGTGATAAGCTGCTGCTGGCTTCATCCGGTCCGACCGGGCCGGCGCACAACCCTGGCGCCGGCGACTGGCCTCCTACATTTGGCGAGGGGCTGGAGCTTGTCGACGCGGCTGGAGACATGATTAGCGCGCTGGGGGAAATGGCCTGTGCACAATCGTGCATGTTTTGGCTGATAAAATGCATTGAAGGCGAGTTGTATGGCAAACAACTGTCACCAACTGAATAATTTAGTCCAAGCATAGGCGACACAACCCATATTTCAGTGCATAGGATGTTGCAAAGGGTGTTCGATATTGGCGACGGCTCGGTGAAATACTGAGCGCTGTCACGGCGGCGCGCGGCGTAGCTGTGCGGAAATCGTAGGCACCCTCGAAAACGCCGCAATCTTTGCATTGGGAGGGTATCGCTTATGTCAATGCCTACGCTATATGTGCCGGACGCTCAACTAGAGATAGGCGCCGACGGTACCACGGTCGAAACGGTACTGGCAAACATCATGCTGTCAGTGGCTATGCAGGAATACGCGTTAGCGCATATTATCAACGCCAAGGGTGAGGAAATCCAGATGTTCTCTGATCCCGCGAATCCGATGTTGTGTGAGATCACGATGGAAGACTACGACCATATGTCGGATTCTATTCGCACACTGCTGATCAGCGTTGAAGACTATGAATGCACGCTAAGCAAAAAGCTGATGCTTACCATGTCGGCGGCTTGCGAGAATGAAAATAGCACGGAAACCGTAAACTGCCCGCAATGGCCGGATGATGACTGCGGCACGACGGCAGAGGTACCAGAGGTACCATAGGTAATTTAGCCCTGTAATCCGGCTGAAAACCACCGTGTGCGCATCATGATTGGGCGATTATCCAGCCATGCCCAACCTGCGCGAGGGGGGAGCCGCTAAACTAGAAGGAGGAAGCCCTTATGTCAATGCCAAATGTATACCTGCCGGATAACGTCATAAACGGGGATAAGCCGCTTGACAGCAGCCTAGCTATGAACGAAGTCCTGCTTTCCATAGCCGCGCAAGAAATGGCTGTCGCCCACGTCCTCAACGCCGAGGGCGAGAAGATGCAGCTGTTCGCCGACTGGTCTGGACCGCTGTATACCGATTGCACGGGCATGACCGTACTTGGCCCTGGAGACGTGCTGCACATCGACGACTCGATCAACGACATGATCAGGGCCGTCAACGATCTGGAATGCATGTTCATGCGCAAGATGCTCATGGTATTGAGCGCGCATCCAGGCTACACAGGCGGATTCACCATGCAGATCCCCGACGCATGCAACGCCCCCACCATACCTAGCCCATAACGATCGCTTCGACGGCGAATCAGCGTTACATACATGCATCAGGGGGTCAGCGTACTTGCGCCGATCCCCTGCGTCGTTGTGGGTACCGTGAGTGCGGCGGGCGTTTATTATATCAACGAGTTCCGCCGTATTGACTCTCATAAAAATCCGCCATAGCGTGCGCCATGGCGGACAGGCAGGTTTTTATGCCCCTGTTATGTGTCCAAGCGATCCCGTAATTCCGGATATTCCGAGATGAAGCGCACCATTTTCCGAAGACCACGCTTTTGATAATTGATCATCGTGCGTTCGGTCTTTAAGAAATCCTCGCCCCAACGGTTCTTGTAATCCACAACAATACGCGGCCAGTCGATGCCGTCGACCAGATGACGGGTTATCACAAGAACCTCATCCTCATTGGCTAAAGAGAGCAGGAGCTCCGCTAGCTGCAGGCGGCGTCCTAGCGATGCAAGCCGCGTTTCCTGTTCTGCAGTTGCGCGTTCAAGACTGCGGAGAACTTTTCTCTCTGTTTCCATGCTACGCAGTGATACAAACATCTCCTTTATCTTGTTTTCCATAACGACACCTCTTTTGTATACGCGGAGAGAAAATTGGCGCTTAGCCATTTGAACCTGTGTGAACCTCCAGCACATCTCCCGTTGCCGCGTCCATCAAGACGGAATGGGATGAGAGGACAGACCCACTGCTGGATTCCTTGATGAACAGCACCAGCCACTCCGGCTTCTCAGGCCTAAGCGCGTCCACAAGGTATGACGCATACGCGCTGTATCCATTCAGGCCCGCTTTTGATAAAACCGTTTCCAGCTGCGCTGTTGCAATGTCGATTGCAGCTTTCTTAGATAAGTCTCCTTCGCGCGGCAGCCCGTGCCCCGACAGGTATTTCGCCTGATCCTCCAATGTCCACTTGTATTGCGGCCCCAGTTCCTTTTCCAAACATGTCAACCGCGCCGCGTCGCCCTCCAATGCCTGCTTTTCTGCAACCTGCTCCGCCAGGGATTGCAGTCCTAGCACGGGATCATGGATAACAGCGCCTGTTTTCCCATCCAATACCACATAATATTCGATAGACGAAGCAGAAGCGAACGAGATGACCCACTTAGACGTCATACCATCCGGAGCGTTCGGGGTGGTATAAAAGTCGTAGTAAACTGTCCAATCTCCTGGAAATTCCCCAGTCGAATCCCGCAACGCCTCCGACGCGATTTGTTTCGCTTGCTCCTGTGTTACGTCGCCATCGCCCGGGTTAATATGGACAACAGCATCCATACCGGAACCAAGGGAGTCTTTTGTCAATTCGCTGTACCAGGCCTTGTCGGCAACGCTCCACGCCTCAAA
>JAITDK010000268.1 GCA_031282605.1 Oscillospiraceae bacterium | reverse complement strand
AGGGGGTCGTGAGACCCCTTCCCGAAGGCGCGGATGCGCCGCGTCCCTGACCCTGCGAAGGGCTATCCGCCCTTTCGAAACCTGACCAGGCTTCGCCTGGACCATCGTGATACACATTCCACCGGCTTCGGATCGCCGGTTGTACCTGGATAGTCTACCTCGTAACGCAACCCGTTCCCCCGTTCCCTCGTTCCAAGCCCCGGGGGAGGTCGGGAGGGGGACGTGAGTTGCGCTTAGTGAAGGTGCGCAGCGTGCTTACTGAGGGTGCGCATGCGCCGTCAGCGCCCCTATCTCACGCTCCGTCAGCCGCCGCCACTGTCCTCGCTTCAACTCACCCAACTGAATCGGCCCAAACTGCACCCTTCTTAGCTTCATCACTGGAAACCCCACCGCGTCGCACATCCGCCTCACTTGACGATTACGCCCTTCGTGTATCGACATCAGCAACACACTCTCCGCTCCTACGCGGCGTATCACCCGCGCCTCGCAGGGAGCCGTCATACCCCCGTCAATATTCACGCCCTTTCGCAGCGCGGATACCGCCTCCTCCGTAATATCGCCCGCCACCCTCGCCAAATATGTCTTCTCCACCTCGTGACTCGGATGCAGCAGCCGCTCGGTCAGTTCCCCGTCATTGGTCAGCAGCAGTAACCCCTCGCTGTCATAATCCAACCGCCCAATCGGATACAGCCTCACCGGATAATCACGGAAATGATCCATCACTGTCGCGCGCCCCATCGGATCGCTGGACGACGTAATCTCCCCCATCGGCTTATGATATACCACAACGACCCGCTCCGCCTCCGGCCTGACAACCTTACCGTCGAACGCGACTGCGTCGCTCATGCTCACCCTCGAACCCAACTCATCCACGACCGCGCCGTTTACGCTGACCCGCCCCGCTATGATGAGCGTCTCGCAATGCCGCCTTGAACCGACGCCACACATGGCCAAATATTTCTGCAGACGTATATCCGCGCCTTCTGACAATTCTCGCATATGGTTGTCCTTTATATCTATATAAATCCAATCCAATAACTCAAGTAAAAAATCTGTAGAACGACAGCGACGCTTCCCTAAACTGGCCGGGTTTGCCTATCTGATCGGGCAGCGCGGCCATCCTCAAGGTATCCACGCCGCCGAATTTGTATCCGCACTTTACCAGAAACTGACACGCACCGGGATTATTATCCTGCGTTTCCACCGCCACCCCGGCCAAACCCTGCTGCCATGCCCAGCGTTCCGCCGCCTCCATCAACTGCGCGCCGACGCCGCGCCTGCGTTCGGACATCGCCACGCGCACGTCGCATACCCTCGCCAGCCTGAATACGTATCTCTCCACAACAACCTGACCGACAAGCTTTCCGTCGTTCCAGCCAAAGTACGCGGCACACTCGCTCGCCGCAATCAGCGACTTCGCTTCCGGACGCAGGTATGTTTCCTCTGGCGGGTTCACCCACACGGACTTGCCTCCCGCGCGGAAGTCCAGTTCCAGCCCGTTGCGCGTCAGGCGAACGACGACCGTGTCGCCCGCCAGATGCTTGTTCTCGATGGCGTCCAACAGCGCGCTGTCATTGCGGGTCATACGTTTTATCTCGGCTGGCATGCTACCCTTTATTTGTTCGTTTATTCATTTCGCTCCAGCGAGGCGGCATCGATGAATTAAGCGGGACGACATGGGATGAAACAGGGCGCTACGACAATAGCAGCCATTGCCGCATGATCAGCCGCACCGCACCAAGGAAGCTCCGCGCCTCTACCGACGCCGCCGCGACAATCGGGCGTTCCGATACCAGCGCGTCGCCCGCGTACAATCGAGCGTAACCGATCGTGTCGCCCGCGTTCACCGGCGCACGCAGTTCATCCGGCAGATCCAGCCGCACGTTCACACTCTCGTTCTTTGACAGCGGCGCTTCCAGGTCGCCCTTCAACCGCAGCGGCACCGTGCCGCCGATTCCGTTGCGCACTGTAAGCGGCCGCACAGCGTCGCCGTCGGAGAGCATCTTCGTCATCGTATACTGGCCGAAGCACATGTTCATCAGCCGCTCGGCCTCGTCGAACCAATCGCTGCAGTTGAGCACGACGCCCAGTATTTCCATATCGCCGCGTTTCGCGCCGAACACCAGGCACCGCCCCGCCGCATTCGTGAAGCCCGTCTTGATCCCCGTCGCGCCTTCGTACTCGGAGAGCAGTCTGTTCTTGTTTGTCAGCACGCGGTCGTAATCATGATCCATCCATGGTATGGTGGCGCGCTGCGTGCTGACGATCTCGCGGAAGGTAGGGATACGCATCGCGACGCGCGCTATTCTCGCTAGGTCGTACGCGGTAGTATAGTGATCCGAAACGGGCAGTCCATTCGGGCTGTTGAAGCGTGTATTAAACGCGCCGATCTGACCCGCGCGTTCGTTCATCATCGCCAGGAATCCATCTACTGAACCACCTATGTGCTCGGCGATCGCTACGGCGGCGTCGTTGCCCGAGGCCAGCATCAGCCCGTACAGCATGTCGTGCAGCGTCAGTCGTTCGCCTATCGCTAAGTATATCGACGTGCCCGGTATACCGTAAGCGTTACGCGAAGCGGTGACTATGCTGGATAAATCGCCGCGTTCAAGCGCGAGCAGCGCGGTCATTACCTTTGTAGTAGAGGCCATGGGGAGTTTTTCGTCAGCGTTCCAGCTGAACAGCGTGCGCCCAGTGGTCATATCCAGCACATACGCGGCTTTAGCGGAGCTTAGCGCGGCTGCGGGCAGTTCCGGTTCAGCGTCGCCGAGCGCAGTCACGCCTTCATTATACAATAAGAACGCGCAAACGAAAAGAGCCGCCGCCAAAATTCGAGTACGGCGGCGGTTAAACCTGTAAAAAACGTCGTGCGTACGATCTGCCATGCGTTCCTCCTTAATACCATACCAGGCTAGTATTCTCGGACAAACGCAGTATATGCGAACGACGTCGGTTCAATGTGCGCAGACGGACACGGCTATTTTACGTGTTATAACTGAGTTTTTTGTCGACGCGAGGGGAACGGCGGCGCATCCCCCCTCTGTCGCCGCAGCGGCAGGGGTTCCCCGCGCTACACTATAAACTGCCGCAGATCACGCTCTTTGGCGTCGCTGTCTAGGTGCGACTTCACGTATTCCGACGAGATCGCCAGCTCTACGTCCGGCATGTCGCCGCCGGCGTTGAATGAGATGTCCTCCAGCAGTTTCTCAAATAATGTTGATAAACGCCGCGCGCCTATGTCCTCGCCGTTCTCGTTTGCAATGGATGCCGCTTCGGCCAGCGCGTCAAGCGCACTGTCCTCAAACGTCAGCCGCACATGATCCACACTCAGCAATGCCGTGTATTGCCGCGTCAGCGCGTTCTCCGGCTGAAACAGTATGTTCCTGAAATCCTCCCGCGTTAGCGACTTCAGCGTCACTCTTACTGGGAACCTCCCCTGCAGCTCTGGTATTAAATCCTTCACTTTGGCCACATGAAACGCTCCGGCCGCTATAAACAGCATATAATCCGTCTTTACCGGACCATATTTCGTGTTTATCGTGCTCCCTTCAACTATGGGCAGTATGTCTCTTTGTACGCCCTCCCGCGACACATCCGGCCCGCCCGTCGAGTTCCTCCCCGCGATTTTATCTATCTCGTCGATGAATACTATCCCATCCTGCTCCGCCCGTCGAATGGCCTCTTGCGTAACCGCGTCCATATCGATGAGCTTACCCTCTTCCTCGGCCATCAGCAGCCGCCGCGCCTCTGATACGCGCACGCGCCGCGTCTTCATCCGCTTGGGCAGCAGCCCGCCCATCATATCGCCAATGTTGACCGCCGTCCCCTGTATCTCTACGTTCGGGGCGCTTTCCTCCACTTCGACCTCTATCTCCTGCTCTTCCATCTCGCGCTTGAGCAGCTTCTGCCTTACATCCTCTTTGCGCAGCTGCAGCCTTTGCGTTTCCTCCGGCGAAACGTCCGGCTCCTTCGGCTTGTTCCCCAGCAGTATATCTATCGGATTCAGCGGCTTCGATTGCTTCCTGACCGACGGGTTGGATAGCAGTTCCGCTATGCGTTCCTCGGCAAGCACCTGCGCGCGCAGACGCACCCGCGAGCCATGCTGTTCCTTTACCATCCTGATCGACGCCTCTACCAGATCGCGCACTATCGAATCCACGTCGCGCCCCACATACCCTACCTCGGTGAACTTGGTCGCCTCTACCTTGATGAACGGCGCATCGACCAGCTTGGCCAACCGCCGCGCAATCTCCGTCTTACCCACGCCTGTCGGGCCGATCATCAGTATATTCTTTGGGCTTATCTCATCGCGCATCTCGTCGGGCAGCTGCGCGCGGCGGTAACGGTTGCGCAACGCAACCGCCACAGCCCTCTTCGCGTCGCTCTGACCGACGATATATCTATCCAGTTCGCGCACAATCTCGCGCGGCGTTAATTGAGCCATGACGCCTCCTATAACTCCAGAACGGTTATGTGATCGTTGGTGTACACGCATATCGACGAGGCTATGGTCAGCGCTTCGCGCGCAATCTCAGCGGCTGACATCCCTGTATGCAGCGCCAGCGCCCTCGCCGCCGCCAGCGCGTAGTTGCCCCCGCTGCCGATCGCGCATACCCCGTCGTCTGGCGCGAGCACCTCGCCTGTGCCCGAGAGTATCAGCATTTGCTGGCTGTTCGCGGCGATCATCATCGCCTCTAGTTTACGCAGGGTTTTATCGTCGCGCCAGTCTTGGGTCAACTCTACCGCCGCGCGTTCCAGGTTGCCCGCGTACTGCGTCAGCTTTTCCTCGAACCGCTCGCACAGCGTGATCGCGTCCGCCACTGAACCCGCGAACCCCACCGCCGCCTTGCCGCCGTACACCCGCCGCACCTTTACGGCGCCGGCCTTGAATATGGTCGTTTCGCCCATCGTCACCTGACCGTCGCCCGCTATGGCGCATTGGCCGTTCTTGTTCACACCGACTATGGTCGTGCCCTTGAATACGCTGTTCATCTTAGTCAATCCTCCAGCGACTTCGCTATCGCTTGAATCGCTTCCAACGAACGTTCCGCTGTTCGCCGCGCCTTCGCGCGCTTGTCTCGGAAACGCTCGTCCGGCATGTCTATGATGCCATATTGAATGCCCATCGGCTGATAATCCTTGTTAGGCGCGGACACGTACCGTCCCAGCGCGCCCAGCGCGGTGAACGTCGGGAACAAAACCCGCTCGCGCTTGAGCAGGATTTGACCCAACGTGATTCCCGCGATCAGTCCTGACGCCGCCGACGGCAGATATCCCTCTACGCCCGTGAGCTGCCCCGCTATAAATAGCCCCGGTCTCGCGCGCACCTCGAAGCCACTGTTCAGCGCGGACGGCGCGTTGATGAACGTATTGCGATGCATCACGCCGTACCGCGCGTACTCCGCGCTTTCCAGCCCGGGTATCATCCCGAATACCCGCTTCTGCTCAGGCCACTTCAGCCGCGTCTGGAATCCCACCAGATTTAGCAGCGAACCGGATTCGTTCTCCGCGCGCAACTGAACCGCTGCGAACGGCCTGCGTCCCGTGCGAGGATCGGTCAACCCCACCGGACGCATCGGTCCATACGCCAATGACAAACGCCCGCGCGCCGCGATGGACTCGACGGGCATACACCCCTCATACAGCAAGCCGTCCTCAAAACCATGCGTCGGCGCGGTTTCGGCGGTCAGCAGCGCGCCGCGGAACGCGTCGTACTCCGATTCAGTCAGCGGGCAGTTGATGTAATCCGCGTCGCCCTTGCCATACCTCGACGCGGCGAACACTCGTTCATCATTGAGTGATTCCCTAGTGACGATCGGCGCGGCGGCGTCAAAGAAACTCAGCCTGCGCAGGCCGGGCAGCGACGCTATAGCCTCCGACATTGCATCCGAGGTCAGCGGCCCCGTCGCGATTATCGCGGGCGGATCGGGGAGCGCGGCGGCCTCGTATCGCTCGATCGAGACCAGCTGATGCGCCGACAGCGCGTCCGTTATATACGCGGCGAATCGATCACGGTCTACCGCCAGCGCCGAACCTGCGGGCACCCGCGCAGTATCCGCCGCGCGCAGTATCAGCGAATCCATCGCGCGCATCTCCGCCTTCAACAGGCCGGAAGCGTTGGTCAGTTCGTCGGACTTTAGCGAGTTGGAGCAGACTAACTCCGCGAACAGCGGACTGCTGTGCGCGGGTGTGCGCTTGTCCGGCTTCATGTCGACGAGCGTTACCGGGACGCCCCGCCGCGCCAGCTGCCATGCGGCCTCGCATCCGGCCAGACCCGCGCCTATCACGGTCGCGCGTATCATTCGTCGTCTGTTTCCCGTCCGGACGTTTGCTCGGCGTCCGCGTCCATCGCGCCGTCTATGTCGTCAGAATCAGTCGGCGGCGCGTCCTCCATATCCTGATCGTCCTTGGGTTCGTCGTCGATTATCTCCTCGCGGTAACGACACTGCTCGTTGGCGCACAGCCGCCATCGCGCGCCCTTGCGATTCGACTTGAGCACCATATGCGTGCCGCACTGGGGGCATTTGTCCGGCAGCGGGAAGTCCCACGCGATGAAGTCGCAGTCCGGATATCTCTCGCAGGAGTAGAACCGGTTTCCCTTGCGGGACGTCTTCTCCAGCAGCCGCGCGCCGCATTTCGGGCACGGCGTAGTGATGTATACGAATACCGGCTTGGTGTTGCGGCATTCCGGGAAGCGCGGGCAGGCCAGGAATTTGCCGAACCGCCCGATCTTATAGACCATCATCGCGCCGCACTTGTCGCACGGCACATCCGACACCTCGTCCTTAACCTCCACCTTTTCGATCGAGGATTCAGCGATCTCCAGCACATGGTGGAAGTTTTCGTAGAAAGTGCGGATGACGTCGCGCCACGGTAGCGATTCATCCTCCACTCGGTCGAGCTGATCCTCCATCTCGGATGTAAACTCGACGTCCACAATGTCCTTGAAATAATCGCACATCAACGCCGTGATCATCCGGCCCAGCTCGGTCGGGATCAGCCGGCTCTTGTCGCGCGAGACATAACCGCGCGCGATGATTGTGGATATAGTCGGGGCGTATGTGCTCGGGCGGCCGATGCCCTTCTCCTCAAGCGCGCGTACGAGGGAGGCTTCGGTGTAGCGCGGCGGCGGCTGTGTGAAGTGCTGCTCGCTGGATACCTGGCCGAGCGACGCCGCGCTGCCGACGGTCAGCTTAGGCAGTTTGGTATCGACGCCGGGCGTTTCATCGTCCACGCCTTCCTCGTATACGGCGGTGAAGCCCGCGAATTTCTTGTGCTCGCCGTAGAAACGGAACTCGACGCGCTCGCTGGCTATGCACGCGGTCTGGGTGTCGTAAAGAGCGGGCGACATCTGGCTGGAGAGGAAGCGCAGATACACCAGCCTATACAGCTTGTATTGATCATTGTTCAGCGAGGCCTTTATGTCGTCCGGCTTGCGCGCGATATCAGTGGGACGGATAGCCTCGTGAGCGTCCTGCGCGCGCTTGCGCGTCTTGAATTCGTTGGGTTTTTCGGGCAGGTATGACGACCCGTACCGCTTGCCGATCTCATCGCGCACGGCGGTCAGCGCTTCGTCCGACACGCGCGTCGAATCCGTGCGGATATATGATATCAATCCCTGCGTACCCTCGCCCTCTAGGTCGACGCCTTCGTAGAGGGTTTGCGCGATCTGCATCGTCTTGGCCGTCGTGAAGCGCAGCTTGCGCGCGGCCTCTTGCTGCATGTTGCTCGTCGTGAACGGCGGCGCGGGGGTCTTGCGCTTCTCGCCGATCTTGACGGATTTGACGGCGAACGCGCCGCCTTCGATGGCGTCAAGCGCGGCCTTAGCCCCGGATTCTCCGGTCAGCTTGGCCTTGCTGCCGTCCACCGTATCCAGCTTCACGCGGAACGCTTGGCCGTCCGAGGTCATGTCGGCCTCGATATCCCAGTATTCCACCGGTATGAACGACTCGATCTCTTCCTCGCGGTCGACTATGATGCGCGTGGCCACGGACTGCACGCGTCCGCCGCTGAGACCCTTCTTGATCTTGGCCCACAGCAGCGGGCTGATGGAATAACCCACCAGGCGATCAAGCACGCGTCGAGCCTGCTGCGCGTTCACCAGCGACATATCTATCGGGCGGGGCGTTTGAATGGCCGCCTTGACCGCCTTGGATGTAATCTCCTGGAACGTGACGCGGCATGGCTCGCCGGGCTGAATGCCCAGCAGGTGCGCCAGATGCCAGGATATAGCCTCGCCTTCGCGGTCAGGGTCCGTCGCCAGCAATATTGAGGAGGCGTTCTTCGCTTCCTTTTTGATGCGCGCCAGCACCTCGCCCCTGCCACGGATCGTTATGTACTTCGGCTCGAAGTCCGCGTTCACGTCCACGCCCATCTGGCTCTTAGGCAAATCGCGCACGTGGCCGTTGGACGCCTCCACCTTGTATGAACGTCCCAGATACTTGCCGATCGTCTTTGCCTTGGCGGGTGATTCGACGATTACCAGTTTATGTTTTCGCTCAGCCAATTTTGATTAACCTCGCTTGTGAATGATCGTTGTCGCGTCGACATTGTTCGTTTAACCCATTGCCGTGTCGGCGTATTGTCTCGTCAATGTATTATTCCCTTGACGGCCAGCATTGTCAATACCGTATTCACGTCGGCGGCGCTTAATCCCGTTAATTCCACCATATTGTCGACGTTCGATGACGGTATACCGGACTTGAGCGCTTCATATATTCGCGCTTCATCCTCCGTCAGATCAACGGCGGGTTCGGATGGCGTGGGGGATTCTGCGGGCGGCTCGGCGGGAGCGGCCTTGGCCTTTCGCTTGGTTGACGGCTTGGATGAGGCAGGCGTCTTTTTAGCGGTTTTGACAGCCTCGCCCAGTGTCGTCTGTTTGGGGCGCGGCATCGGTTCGGCGTGCAGATCCTCCAAAATCTCCGTCGCGCTGGTGATGATCCGCGCGCCGTCGCGCGCCAGGCGGTGGTTGAGTTCGCTGTGGGGCGAATCGGCCTGACCGGGCAGCACGAATACCTCGCGGTTTTGATCCACCGCAGCCGATATGGTATGCAGCACGCCCGAACCCTTCAGGGCCTCGACTATCAGCACGCTGCGTGATATGCCGCTGATTAACCGGTTGCGTGACGGGAAGTGCCTGCTTAGCGGCTCCGTCCCCGGCGGGAACTCCGATATAACGCTGCCGTCCGCGCCTAATATCCGTTCAAACAATTCGATATTCTCAGGCGGATATACCACGTCGACCCCGCATCCGAGCACCGCGACTGTGCGCCCTCCCGCAGCAACCGCGGCGGTATGCGCGGCGGTGTCGATACCCCGCGCGAATCCCGATATAACCGCGGCGCCGGCGCGCGCCAGGTCGCCGCCGATCTGACGCGCCATGCGTAAACCATACGCGGTAGGTTGGCGCGTGCCTACTATCGCTACGCACCATTCGTCCGCTATGTCGCGGCGGCCTCTGACATACAGCAGCGGCGGCGGATCCGCGATCTCCTTAAGCAGCGGCGGATACTCGCCGTCCTCCTGGAATATAACCGACGCGCCGCACTTATCGATCCGTTCGATCAGGGCCGCCGCCTTATCTCGGTCGTGCGCGGCGCTGATCTGCCGCCATGCCGACTCGCCGATCCAGCGCATCTCCTCGCCGAATTGTTCCCATACGGACTCCGCGCTGCCGTAACGGGCGATCAGCCGCGCGAAACCCCTCGCGCCGATACCGTCCACGCTAGCCAGCCATATACGGAAATACTGTTCCCTGCTGTATCTCATAACGCCGCTACACCAATGACGATTCGTCCAGCATACGATAGCGGACGGCCTCGGCGATGTGAGTCTCCTCAACGAGATCGGAGGCGGCCAGGTCGGCGATGGTGCGCGCCACCTTGATTATCCTGAAGTGGGATCGCGGGGTCAGGTCATACCGCTGGGTTACAAGCAGCAGCATGTTCCGCGCGCTGTCCGACATCGGGCAATGCTCCAGTATCAGCCGATTATCCAACTGCGCGTTCGTATACAACCCCGTTCCGGCGTAACGCTTTAGCTGCCTGCGCCGGGCGGCCTGCACCCGGAGGCGTACGGACTCCGACGGTTCCGCGTCGGGGGCGGAGAGCGACAGATCCTCCACGGGCACCGAACCGACGCGTATCCTAAGATCAATCCTATCCATCAGCGGCCCGGAC
>JAITDK010000217.1 GCA_031282605.1 Oscillospiraceae bacterium | reverse complement strand
AACCCGTTCCCCCGTTCCCTCGTTCCCTCGTTCCAAGCCCCGGGGGAGGTCGGGAGGGGGTCGTGAGACCCCTTCCCGATCGCGCGGACGCGCCGCGCGCCCCCGTCCCGAAAGGAGTGACGCACGTGCGCAAGGGCGATTCCCGGCGCGAACAGATAATCGAAACCGCCGAACGGCTCTTCTACCGCGGCGGTTATGAGCAAACCTCCGTCCAGGATATCATCGACGCCCTCGCTTACTCTAAGGGCGGCTTCTACCATCACTTTGAGTCGAAACTTGCGCTCCTCACCGCTATATGCGAGTCTCGCGCCGAACAAACGCGCAGAGCCGCTCAGTCAGCGGTGGATGCTTGCCAGGGCGGCCCGGTGGATAAACTGAACGCGCTGTTTGAATCTACGTCGTTATATCAGGAAAACAACCTGGATTATATCGGACTGCTCCTGCGCGTCGCGTACCGCGAGGACGGCGCTTTGATGCGCGAGAAAATCAAGGCGTATTCGTTGCGCGCCAATACCCCTATACTCGACGCGATCATCGCGGACGGCGTGCGCAAACGTATATTCTTCGTGCCCCACGCGAACCTTGCCAGCGAGCTGATACTTCGACTGGGCGCACAGTTCACCGACGAGATCGCCTTCCAGCTGAACGCCCGACCGACAGAGGACGTTTTCCTGCCCATGCTGCTGGAAAAGCTGGAGCTGTACAGGCACGCCGTTGAGCGGATACTGGAAGCGCCGTTCGGATCGGTCACGCTGTTCAGCCTGGATCGGCTTACTATCGTGTGCCGCACGGTTCTATCGCATACGTGAACGGCCTGACCGACCGCTTATGCCCTCACCCCGTCGATGTGTATCAGCCTGAACGATTGATACTCATACTCTGATAGTTTCTTCCCGTCCGTGTCTTCGCTGTGCGCCGCTACCTTGACCGTCTCCGGGGATGGCGGGTCTCCAACCTCTACCACGACGACCGAGTGCTCGAATTTCTTTCCGTCCAGGTTCAGCTGCAGTATATCCCCCGGCTGAGCCATGAACAGCGGCAGGTTCCTCCCGAAGGGACCCGGACCGTTGTTGTTCGTCAGGAATTGATACAGGTATGTCACGCCGCTCCAGGGCGCGCTTCTCTGGCGGAACGACTGATAAAACCAGCCCACGTCCGGCGTGAAGTTCATCACCCCCGCGCCCGAGAACACGCATTGCGAAGCGAAATTCGTGCAGTCCCCGCCTAGTTTGTCGAACGCCGAGTATTCCGGATTTCGCCTGAGCGCCCATTGCCGCGCGTATTTCACCGCCGCGTCTCTGTCATATGGCTTCTCCGACATATATGCCCCTCCGATCATTTAACTTAACAAGGGAGCATATGCCCGTCGATCGCATTCCTTGACAATCATTGTATAATCTGTTATAATTTGGGTACCGGTATTTCATTGCGTGGTGTGTATATAACATGACGACCATAAGGGGACGAAAGAATGCGCCGACTGCTGGGGCTGGCAGTGATCGCGTGCTGCCTCTATTGGGTTTCCGCGATCATTTCGGAAAACGTTTTCGCCGAGACGCTTGAGTCGGGGCGCGGCTTAACTTACTCGCAGTTCGAGTCCATACTGGATACCGCTATTATCAATGACGATATACCCGCGTACAGCGACTACACGGCGGCGCGGCCAGGTTTATACCCTGCTGGCGAGATAGCGATAGACGCTTCCACATATATCCGCTACGAGTCTGGCGGCGAAGCCGCGCAGGCGGAAAAGGTAGACGGATTCGAGGGTATGGATGGAACCAGCGTGCTCGCGGATGAGAACGCGATTATCGAGTACGCGTTCACGGTGATCGAATCCGGCTGGTACGCGCCCGCGCTGGACTATTATCCTATACCGGGCAAGAGCGTCGCTATACAGCGCGCCTTGTTCATCGACGGGGCCTTGCCTTATCGTGAATTGTCGCGGACGGAATTCTCCAGAATTTGGAGCAGCGCCGCCGAACCGGACGGTCAGGGCGGCTTCGTCTGGCGGCGGGATAATCAAGGCAACGACATGCGTCCTTCTATGGTCGAATCGCCCGAGTGGATCCGCCAGCCGTTCTATGACGCGGATGGTTATGTCACATCGCCGCTGCTGGTCTACCTTGAGTCAGGCGAACACATTATGACGCTGTTTCCGATACGCGAACCTATGTTGCTCAGGCGCGTCGTCTGGAGCCGTGCGGACGCCGCTCAATCCGTCCCGTACGCACAGGTCAAGTCGGCGCTGGACGCGCAAGGCGCGGTTGATTCCCAAGAGGCGCTGATTACGGTTCAGGCCGAATACGCTTTGCGTACGTCCTCTCAGATGCTTTACCCGGCGCAAGAGATGGGTTCGGCGTCGGTGAGTCCGTCAAGCCCGAAACTATTGCTGAACAATGTGATAGGCGGCAACCCCTGGCGACTGGCCGGACAATGGATAGAGTGGGAGTTCAACGCGCCGTCGGACGGTTATTATAATATAGCGATGCAGGTCAACCAGAACCTGAAGCGCGGCATATACGTCTCCCGCAAGATAACGATCGACGGAGCGGCGCCGTTCGCGGAGATGCTGGACTACGGCTTCACGTTCGCGCAGACTTGGCGTCGGGAGACGCTGTCGGATTCAGAGGGCGAGCCATACCTGTTTTACCTTAAGGAAGGTAAACACACGCTGCGCATGGAGGTTACGCTGGGCGCATTCTCCCGGATAATCGCGGGGGTGCGCAACGCGGTGTATGACCTGAACGCTATATACCGCAAGGTGATTCAACTAACAGGCGTCGCGCCGGATCGGTTCCGCGACTACCAGATAGAGCGCAGCCTCCCCGCGCTGACCGCCGAGATGACCGCGGTGCGCGACGGCCTGTCGGCGGTGATAGAGGAACTGCGCTCCACGGCGGGCAAGCGATCCGACCGCGAACGCGCGCTGGTCACGATGCGCGACCAGCTTACGCAGTTGATTGACGATAACGAGTTGTTCCCTCGTCAGATCGGTTCGTTTAAGGCTAACGTTCGCGCGTGCGGCACATGGCTCAACGAGGCGATGCTGCAGCCGCTCGCGTTGGATGAGATTATCATATACTCGCCTGGCGTAAATCCCCCGAAGTCCGGCGTT
>JAITDK010000138.1 GCA_031282605.1 Oscillospiraceae bacterium | reverse complement strand
CGCGAAATATGGCGTTTACCGATTATGGCGATGAAGGAGGCCGCGCGAACCGACCCCCTCATCGAGAATGGTTAATCGTAATTGTTTTCCGGGACGACGGGCAGTATCGCGCCGCCATCCATCACAAGGCATGTGCCTGTAATATAGCCCGCGCCTTCGCCCGCCAGGAACACGCACGCGCGGCCGATCTCCCACGGCTGTGCGAAGCGACCCAGTGGCATTTTGCGTCGCATGAATTCCTTTTGACGCTCCGCCCATTCAGGATTAGGTTCTCGGACTTGAGTATAGCCTGGAGCGATCGATACGACGCGGATGCCGTGAGGAGCCAACTCAAGCGCGGCGTTCTGGGTAAATTTGTTCAACGCGGCTTTCGTGGGGGCGTAGACGCCGGCGATAGGCCAGCAGCCGGCCTGGTGGTTGGACGTGATATTGATAATCGTGCCATGGACGCCTTTTTCGACCATATGCCGGGCGGCGCGCTGGGCGCAAAAGAACGAGCCGCGCCAGTCGGTATTCGTCACTTGCTCAAATAATTCGGGCGTTGTTTCCAGGAATGGGGCAAACCTGGTGATGCCCGCGTTATTGACCAATACGTCCAGCCGATCGTAAGCGTCGAAGAAGGCGTCGAACATGCGGTCGATGTCGGCCAACACGCTGATGTCGCCTTGAATCACGACCGCGCGCGCGCCTTCCGCCTCAACCCGCACGCGCACTGCCTGGGCTTCGTCCTGCGAGTGGTTGTAATTGATAGCCAGGTCATACCCGGCTTTCGCGAGTTCGACGGCGATGCCGGCGCCGATCCCCCGACTCGCGCCCGTAACGAAGGCGACCGGTCGATGGTTGGCCGCCGGCGCGCCGCCGCGTGCGGAAGCGTCCTCAATACCAGGGTTGTTTATAAAAGAATCTTGCATAAAGATCTGCTCACCATTCCGTAAAAGATCCGTCGTCGTTGTAGAGACGGGGACTATCCCAGTCGCCTGGGTAGGCCATTTCGCGTATGTAATCCTCATCCACCTCTATGCCCAGGCCTGGCCCTTCCGGCAGGTCTAGATGCCCGTCGCGGATGACGAACGGGTTTTTGAGGTAACCCTCGCCTAGCGAGGCTTGTTCCTGGCACAGGTAGTTGGGTATGGAACCTGCAACTTGCAGTCCGGCCGCGAGCGAGATGGGTCCGAGCGGGTTATGAGGCGCGACTTGGGCGTAATACATCTCCGCCAGAGCGGCGATTTTGCGCACTTCAGTAATGCCGCCCGCGTGGCATAAGTCGGGCTGGACGATGACGGCGGCTTGCTTTTCCAGCACCTCGCGGAACCCCCAGCGGGTGAACAAACGTTCGCCCGTAGCGATAGGGATGCATGTGGATCGCGCGACGGTAACTAGCGCGTCCACGTTTTCGCACTGAACCGGCTCCTCGACGAAGTAGAGTCGGAACTGCTCCAGCTCACGCAGCAGCCGGATAGACATTGCGGGGGTGAAGCGGCCATGGAAATCGACCGCAAGGTCGATATTGCGGGGAAGGGCTTCGCGCAGGCGGCCTATCTTTTCGACGGCCTTGTCCATGAATTCCAACGTATCCAACGGGCGAACCGGACCGTCCGTCGGGCCTGTCTTGAAGAGGGTGAAGCCCTTCTCGACGGCTTGTTTGGCGTTTTCAACCAGTTCGTCCAGCGTGCGACCGTGGATATGCGCGTAGGTGCGGGCGCGCTTGCGCGTGGGTCCGCCCAACAGGACGTAGGCGGGTACGCCGAAATATTTCCCTTTGATGTCCCACAACGCTTGGTCGATGCCCGATATGGCGCTGACGAGCACCGGCCCGCCTCGGTAGAACGTGCCTCGGTAGAATTCCGTCCACAACCGTTCGTTCTCGAGGGGATTCTGGCCGATCAGGACGGGTTCTAGTTCCTTGACCGCCATCGCGACGGTGCGGGCGCGCCCTTCAACGATGGGTTCGCCCCAGCCGACAAGGCCGTCGTCCGTGGTGATCTTTAGGAAATGCCAGCGTGGTTTGACGAAGAATGACTCCACCTTTGCGATTTTCATCAATGCGGTTCCTCCTGCGTTTCCAGTCGATTGGATGTGACGTTCGACATGTGGGATTCGTCGTGGGTTGATGGAATCCTGCTTGAGGGCTGGATGTTATTATTCGGTTCGTCTTCTTCAGCCTCATCCGTGGCATAGGCGGAGGCCATGGCGTCGTATGCGCAGGCTTCCATCATGGCTGCCGCCGCCGGGAACAACAGGATCAGCCCGACGCCTGTCGCGGCGCAGATAATCAACGCCATCAGCTGCACGCACCAAAACAACGCCGTCCATCCCGGGTTCGACAACGTCATCAAGAAGCCGCGCGCGGCGAGCATGGTCAGGGGCGAGCGCGGTTCCTCGCTTAACGCCGAATACCGGTAAAGGCCGGACGCGGCGTATGTCATATCGAGTATAAACAGGATCGCGTAGAACGCGCGCAAGGCCATCGCGACTTCCTCCGCCTGCACTGCTAGCGCGCACCCGCCCGCCATCAACAGCGCGAGCGCGTCCGACGCGCCCATCAGCCAGGCCTTACCGCCGCACGTTCGAAACGCGAAGCGGAGGGCGTCCTGGAAGCGTATCGCCTCGCCTCGATCGCGTTTATCCATATAATGAACAAGCGCTAAGCGCGCGGGGCCGATCGTTACTACGGGCAGCGAGATCAGCCAAAAGAGCAGGCTGCCCGTGATCAGCGCGTTCGGCTCCTTTCGGATGAAGCGGAACCAGCGGCGCACAGCGGATTCGTAGCGCTCCGGGTTCGCGCCGCCCTTGCGTAGATGGACATTCATTACGACGCTCCTTACCCGGCGCTCACCCTTTCAAGCCGGTCATGGTAATGCCCTGCACGATATAGCGCTGAGCGAACAGGTAAACCAGCAGAACGGGCAGCGTCGCGAAGCTGAGCAGCACCATGACGTTCGTCCAGGTCGCCGCGCCCTTTTGGGTGGCGTATATGCGAATCATGATGGTATATTTGGACGAATCCGGCAGCAGGATCAGCGGGAACATGAACTGGTTATAGACGGCCATGAACGTGTTCAGCGTGATGACCGCCAGGACGGGCTTGGACAAAGGCATTACAATCCGCAGCAGTATGCCCATCGCGCCCGCACCGTCGATGCGCGCGGATTCCAACAGGTCGGTTGGCAGACCGTCGAAGAAGCCTTTCAGCAGGAAGACCGACCAGCCCCACGCGGAAAACGCCAATAGCAGCGACCAGAAGTTGTTTATGAGGTTCAAGCCTGTTCCCAGGAAGTTGTTGAACATCAGGTAAGACGGGATCGCGATGGCCTGTTCGTTTATCATCATCGTACCCACGAAGTACAGCAGAACAAACTTGGAGCCGCGCGGCTTCAACTTTGACAGCGCATAGGCGGCGAGGATGGATATGGTGCACTGGATAAGGATCGTGCCGCCGCACAGGATCAGCGTATTCCAGAAATTCTGCATGAGGTTGTACTTGGAGAATGTCTCGGGGATGTTGGTGAACTTAGGCACGGCGGGGATGAGGGTTGGGACGGCGCGCATGATCTCCTTATTGGACTTGAACATGCCGGAGACCATCCAAAGGTATGGGAATATTTGGATCGGTACGCCGATGCACAGCACGGCTATGATGACCCAATAGGTGATTCTCCCCTTCGCGGTTTTACGTTCA
>JAITDK010000270.1 GCA_031282605.1 Oscillospiraceae bacterium | reverse complement strand
CGCCGCGGCGCTGCGCAAAGCGGCGGGTCTGCTCGGTCTAGCGTGCAGGGCGGGGCGGATAGTCAGCGGCGAGGACGGCACAATCGCGCTGATCCGCAAAGGAAACGCCGCGCTGGCGCTGATGGATGAGGCCACGGGACCGAATACAAGCAAGCGTTTAACCGACGCGTGCCGGTATTATAACGTAACACTGTCGCGCCTGCCCGAGGGAACGCTGGGCGCCGCGATAGGCAAGCCAAACCGCATGGTCGCGGCTGTACAAAAGGGAACGCTGGCGGATTCGCTCAGCGCGGCGCTAACGGAAACGGCGTATATTGTCAAGGCTGAATTGGCTTGAGGGCCCGAACGGCCCGAGACGGCTTAATCAAAGCGGGGGTGCGAGCGCATAATGGCGAAGCTCAAGGTTCAGGAAGCGGCAAAGGAACTGAGCACATCGGCGGGTGTATTGCTGGAGACTGTCGGACGGATACGCAAATCCGCCAACGACACGCTTCAGTACCTGAAACGCATCGAGGGACAGTTCCTCAAACTTGAGGAAAAACGCAAGGAAGAACAACGCCTGGAAGCGTATCGGCAGCTGCTTGAAAAGCAGAAAACCGCCTGGATAATGCCGGACGCCGAAGAGGCCGCGATACTGGCCGAGGCGGAGACCGCTCAAGCCGCGCGCGCCGCCGAGGCTTCAGCCGCGGCGCGGGTTGCGGCTGCCGAATCAGCCGCGCCGCCCGCGCAGAACGAGGCGCCGGCTCCGCGGACAGCCGTCGAGGAAACGCCGGTCGTTCAGCCGCGCGCCGAAACCGCGCCGCCGGCGTTGGAAACGGTCGAAACGGCTCGCCCGGCTCAACCAGCCGCGAGCGTGCTTGCTCCGGTCGCGCGTTCCGACAAAGCCGCAAGACCCGCGGCGCCTGTCGGACGCGAACAGTCCGCGGCGCCCGTCGGACGCGAACAGTCTGCGGCGCAGGCGTCGGAACGGCAGGCTCAGCCCGACGCCGCTCAAGGCGCGGCGACCGTCCAAGGCGCGGCGATCGTCCAACCAGGTTCGTCCGATCAGGCCGACCGGATCGACCAGCCCGTTCGCGCGGCTCAACCGGGAGTTCAGCCGGGTCAGCCCGCCGCCGCGGGTCAAGGCGACCAGCCGCGTCAGGGCAAATCCCGCCGTCAGCGCGAGCGTGAACGCGCCGCCGCGCGCGCGGCGGAACTCGCCGCCCAAGCCAACATATCTGAACCGGTTCGCAGGGGTCAGTTCATCACTCGACCCGCTTCGCCCGCCGTCGGCGCGTCAGCGGTTCCTCCGCCCTCTGTATCCGCGCCGGCGCCTATCGCGAGACCCGCGCCGCAGCAGGGCGTTACCGGTCAAACGCCTCCGCCGCTGCGCCCGGGCATTCAGGCGCCGCCGCGCGTCGGCGTACCCAACGCTCCCGCGCCCCTCGGCGCGAATGGGTTCAGGCCCGGCATTCAGCCCGGCTCCCCTCAAGCGGCCAGGCTCGCGGCGACTATTACCCCCAGACCATATGGGAATCCCCCTCCGGCAAGGCCGATGAGCGCCCCAGCCGCGGACGCGACGCCCGCGAGGCCATATGGGCAGCCTCCAGCGCAGGGCGCGAGGCCAATGGGTGCGCAGGGCGGCATCATCGCCAGGCCGTATGGCCAACCACCGCGCCCCGGCATGGGCGGCGCGCCAGGCGCGAGGCCGTTCGGCGCGGCCGGCGGCATGGGCGCGCCGAGACCGGGCATGGCTCCGCGACCCGGTATGGGTGGAACGGCGGGCAGGCCGCCGATGGGCGGCGCGGGACGATTCGGCAAGAAGGGTCCCGAACTGACCCCCACCGTCGAAAAAGAGCGCGTGTCCAACTACGATCCCAACAAGAAACTGTATCTGCGCCAGCATGATCCGGAGCGCGTCGCGCGCAACCGCAAGCAGCTGGCTCGCGACGTCGGCTCGCCGATGCAGGATGACGAGATAATGCGCGGCGGCAAGAATCGCCGCAAGCGCGATCTCTCCGCACAGCAGATGATGGATCCGATCCGCATCGATAAGGCGTATATGACGGCGGATACGATCACCGTCAAGGATCTGACCGAGCGTATCGGCAAGTCCGCTGGCGAGATCATGAAGAAGCTGATGGTTCTGGGCACGATGGCCACGATCAACCAGGAGCTGGACTTCGATACGGCGCAGCTGGTATGCGCGGAATTCGGTGTCGAGCTTGAGATGAAGCTGGATAAGACCGCCGAGGATCAGCTAAGCGACGAGGACTTCACCGACGCCGAGGAGAGCCTGATCGAACGCCCGCCGGTCGTTACGATAATGGGTCACGTCGATCATGGCAAGACCTCGCTGCTGGATTACATCCGCAAGACGCGCGTCGCCGAGGGCGAGGCCGGCGGCATCACCCAGCATATCGGCGCGTATACGGTAACGGCGCAGGATCGCCAGATTACGTTCCTGGATACGCCGGGTCACGAGGCGTTCACGGCGATGCGCGCGCGCGGCGCGCAGGCTACGGACATCGCGGTGCTGGTAGTCGCCGCCGACGACGGCGTCATGCCCCAGACGCTGGAGGCCATCAGCCACGCCAAGGCCGCGAACGTCCCGATCATCGTCGCGATCAACAAGATCGACAAGCACGGCGCGAACGTAGACCGAGTGCGGCAGGATCTAACCAACCGCGGATTGATGCCCGAGGAATGGGGCGGCGACACGATCATGGCTCCGGTATCCGCCGTGACGGGCGAAGGCGTTTCCAATCTGCTGGATATGATACTGCTAGTGGCGGACGTTGCGCAGCTGCGCGCGAACCCGAACCGCCGCGCGCGCGGCATCATCATCGAGGCACGGCTTGACAAAGGGCGCGGCCCGGTCGCGACGGCACTGGTGCAGAACGGCACGCTGCGCGTCGGCGACACGATAGTGGCGGGTACGTCATACGGACGCGTGCGCGCTATGGTCGACGACAGGGGCAAGCGCGTAGATGAAGCTGGACCGTCGACGCCCGTTGAGATCATCGGTTTCGGCGAGGTGCCCGACGCTGGCGACGAGGTCAGCGCGGTCGAGGACGCGAGCCTCTCCCGCCTGGTCGCCGAAGAGCGCAAGAACCGCGTGCGCACCGCGCTGGTAAAATCCTCCTCCGCGAAGGCGTCGCTGGACGATCTGTTTACCCAGATCTCGGAAGGCCAGATAAAGGATCTGAACCTGATCGTCAAGGCCGACGTGCAAGGCTCGGTCGAGGCCGTCAAGCAATCCATGGAACGCCTGACGATGGACGAAGTCCGCGTGCGCGTGATCCATGGCGGAGTAGGCGCCATCACGGAAAACGACGTAATGCTGGCCACCACCGCGAATGCTATCATCATAGGATTCAATGTGCGCCCGGATTCCGGCGCGTCCGACCTGGCGAAACGCGAGGGCATCGACCTGCGCCTGTACCGCGTTATCTACGAGGCCATCAACGACGTCGAGAAGGCCATGAAAGGCCTGCTCACGCCGCAGTTTAAAGAGGTGTCGCTGGGTCGCGCGCAGGTGCGCATGACGTTCAAGGTTACCGGCGTGGGCACGATAGCGGGCTGCTATGTCACGGAGGGCAAGATACAGCGCAGCGCGAGCGTTCGCCTGCTTCGCGATCACGTGACCGTGTTTGAGGGCAAGATCTCCTCGCTGAAACACCTGAAGGACGACGCGAGGGAGATCGCACAGGGCTTCGAGTGCGGCGTCGGGCTGGAGAGGTTCAACGACGTCAAAGAGGGCGACGAGATCGAGTGCTACACCCAAGAGGAAATTGTTCGATAAGGAGGCGGCGGCATGGCGTACGCGCGGACGGATCGTATCGGCGAGGAGATTCGCAAGGAACTGGATCGTATAATACGGGAAGAACTGCGCGACGCGCGGGTCTCCGGCACATACAGCATCACTTACGCCGACGTTACGCGTGATCTGCGCTACGCGCGCATCCGTTTCAGCGTGCTGGAGGAGGAGAAGCGGGATCCGATGCTTCAAGCGCTGAAAAATGCGGCGGCCTTCCTCCGGCGGCAGCTGGGACACGCTATGCGGCTGCGCTACACGCCCGAGCTTTTATTCGAACTGGACGATAACATCGCCTACGGCGCGCACATCGCCAGCGTGATCAAGCAGGTCGCGCCGCCCGCGCCGATACCTAACGCCACCGAAGAGGACGCCGCAAAGGCGATCCTAAAGGCGGAACGCGTCGCCATTATACCGCACGTCAACACGGACGGCGACGCGATCGGCTCTTCGCTCGCGCTCAAGCGGATGCTGGAGAGCCTGGGGAAGCGGGCGGACGTGTACTGCCCGACGCCGCTGGCCGATTACTACAAGTTCCTGCCCGGCGCGGAATCGGTGCTGAGCGCTGACGACGCGGACGAGATCGCCCAGTCGCATCCAAAGGGCGGACCTTTCGACCTGGCCATCGCGGTGGACTCGGCCAGCCGCGACAGGCTGGGCAGATGCGCGACGCTGCTTGAGCACGCGCGGGATTCGTTGGCTATCGACCATCATTCGACAAACGACGGCATAGTCCGCATAAATTGGGTGGACAAGGATGCCGCCGCGACCGGATCCTTGATGTACCGCCTAGCGGACGCGCTGGACGTCGAACTCGATCCTATCGTCGCCGAATGCCTGTTGACCGCGCTGTCCACCGATACCGG
>JAITDK010000253.1 GCA_031282605.1 Oscillospiraceae bacterium | reverse complement strand
CAATATCGACAATAAAGGGAGGGATTCGCGTTGACGCGAATCTTGCTCCATGGCGCGCGGGGACGGATGGGACAGGCCGTTGCGGCGATCGCGCTGGAGACATTAAAAGACGCGGGGTTGACGGTTGATGAAACGCCGGTCATCGTCGCTGGCGTGGACAGCCGCGACGACGGCGCTGCGCAGCCGTTTCCGATATACGGCGCGCTGGACGATGTCAAGGAGGCTGCCGACGTGGTGATCGACTTCACCAGGCCGGAGACGCTGACCGCCCTGCTGACGTTCGCAAGGGATCGACGCACCGCGCTGGTGCTGGCCACAACCGGATATGACGAGGCCGACATGATGCGCATTACCGCGGCGTCGCGTGACATCGCTATATTCCGCTCGGCGAATTACTCTGTGGGCGTGTATGTCCTCACCGAACTGGCGAGGCGCGCCGCGCTGACGCTGTCCGGCTGTGACGTGGAGATCGCCGAGACGCATCACCGCACTAAGCTGGACGCCCCAAGCGGCACCGCGCTCGCGCTGGCCAGGGCTATAGGCGAGGCGAATCCCACGCCGCTGATACCGCGATACGGTCGCGCTCCCAACGAACCGCCGCGCCAGCAGGGCGAGATGGGGATCCACGCGATACGGGGCGGTACGGCCGCGGGCGATCACTCGGTGTTATTCCTGATGGACGGCGAGACGATCGAGCTGACGCACCGCGCGCACTCACGGGATGTGTTCGCGCGGGGGGCGCTGCGCGCGGCGCAGTGGGTGGCTACGAAACCAGCGGGGCTTTACGGGATGAATGATATGCTGGATATGCCGGGCAGGCGCTGACTATTTGGAGGTACATATGTTGAATTCATACGCGCTGGAGATGCCCTCTTCCTACCTGTTCAGCGAGATAGGCAAGCGCGTCTCGGCGTATCAGGAGAAACACGAGGCGGACGGGCCGCTCATCATTAGGATGGGCATCGGCGACGTGACCAGGCCGCTGCCGGGAGCGTGTATTGAGGCGATGCGCAAAGCCGCTGACGAACAGGCTGACGCGGCGACATTTCAAGGGTATCCGCCCGGCGAGGGGTACGGTTTCCTGCGCGGCGCGATAGCCGAACACGAGTACAAACGGCGCGGAGTCAGCATTCCGGCTGACGATATATTCGTCAGCGACGGAGCGAAGTCTGATAGCGCGAATATACAGGAACTCTTCGATAACGGCTGCGTTGTGGGGGTGACCGATCCCGTGTATCCCGTATACGTGGACAGCAACGCGTGGTCGGGGAGGCTTGGGAGTTATTCGGGCGGCAAGTGGGAGAGGCTGGTTACGTTCCCGTGCACGCGCGAAAACGGCTATGTCGCATCCCCGCCGGACGGTCACGTAGATCTGATATACCTATGCTTCCCCAATAATCCGACAGGAACCGCCGCAACCGCCAAACAATTGCGCGAGTGGGTCGATTACGCGAATAAGCACGGCGCGGTGATCGTATATGACGCGGCGTACCGCGCGTACATAGCCGACCCGGACATACCGCGTACGATATATGAGATCGACGGCGCGAAGGATTGCGCGATAGAGATATGCTCGTTTTCGAAGTCGGCGGGATTCACGGGCGTGCGATGCTCATGGACGGTGATCCCGCGCGAACTGCGGCGCGGCGGCGCGTCGCTGCGCGCGCTGTGGATGCGACGGCAGGCTACGAAATTCAACGGCGTGCCGTATATAGTCCAGCGCGCGGCGGAGGCGGTCTACTCGCCCGAGGGGATGAGGCAGTGCGCAGAGACGATCGCATATTATATGCGCAACGCGTTGAAGGTTCGTCAAGCGCTGGCCGACGCCGGGATAGAGGCGACAGGCGGCGAGAACGCGCCGTATGTATGGATGCGTTGTCCAAACGGCATGGATTCCTGGGGCTTCTTCGATTACCTGCTGAAGGAAGCGAGGGTGGTAGGCACGCCTGGATCGGGGTTCGGAGCGTGCGGGGCGGGCTACTTCCGCCTGACCGCGTTCGGCAGCCGTGAGGATACGGATGAAGCGATGAAACGTATAGCATTATTATAAGGATGTGATCCCAGTGCCCAGGCAAACCCCATCCGAAGCGAAGCTGCGCGAGATCGTCTCTATGATCCCGACGCCGTTCCATCTGTACGACGCGGCGGGAATCCGCGCCAATGCCGGACGTCTGAGAGAGGCGTTCGCGTGGAACAGTGGGTTTCGCGAGTATTTTGCGGTAAAGGCTACGCCTACACCCGCGATTATCAACCTGCTCAAACGTGAAGGCTGCGGCGTGGACTGCGCGTCGTTCGCTGAATTGAAGCTGGCCGAGGCGTGCGGCCTGACCGGCGAGTTTATTATGTTCTCATCCAATATGACCCCAGCGCCCGAGTATAAACTGGCGCGCAAGCTAGGCGCTATTATAAACCTGGACGATGTGACGCACGTCGAATTTTTGCGCGACTGCGCCGGCGTGCCGGAGGATATCTGCCTAAGATATAACCCCGGCGGGAATTTCACGCTGGGAAACGCGGTAATGGGTACCCCCGGCGAGGCGAAGTTCGGCATGACACGGTCGCAGCTGGACGAGGCGGTCGCATCGCTAAAGGCCTGCGGGGTGAAACGGTTCGCTCTGCACGCTTTCCTGGCCAGCAATACGACCGAGGATACGTACTATCCGACAATGGCGCGAACGCTGTTCAAGACGGCGCGCGAGCTGTCCGACAATCACGGCGTGGAGTTTTTCATGGTTAATCTCTCCGGCGGTATTGGGATACCATATCGTCCCGACATGCGTGAGGCGGATATAAGGTGGATCGGAGAGGCCGTGCGCAATGTTTATAATGAGATAATCGTGCCGACAGGTATGCAGGTAAGGATTGCTACTGAATTGGGTCGCTTCATGACCGGGCCGTATGGCTGGCTAGTGACGACCGCCATTCATAAGAAGGAAATCCACAAGAACTACATCGGCTTGGACGCCTGCGCCGCCGATCTGATGCGTCCGGCTATATACGGCGCGTATCATCATATAACCATCCCTGGCAAGGATGATCTGCCGCTGGATCATATGTACGACGTGGTAGGCTCATTGTGCGAGAATAACGATAAGTTCGCCATAGACAGGCGGTTGCCGCGCGTTGACATAGGAGACATCGTCGCGCTGCATGATACCGGGGCGCACGGTCGCTCAATGGGTTACAACTACAATGGGAAGCTGCGCTCCGCCGAGGTGCTGCTGGAGGAGGATGGGTCGTTCAGGATGATCCGGCGTGCTGAGACGCTTGAGGATTACTTCGCGACTACGGCAGGGTTCGAGTAAGTAACAGCGGATATATCGGATGAGTAAAACCCGTCTGCGAGCCGTTTCCTTTCTTCATCCCATTGAGAAGGGATCAGCTGGCAGGCGGGTTAGTCTACGCTTACGCTGTTATATCTCTATCTCTAGCTTAATGCCCGCCTCCTGTTTCTTCGCCCAATCGATGAACGTCTTATGACATACGCCTAATATCCTAGCCGCTTCCCGGCGCGAGAATCGACCGCTCTGGACATTGTCCAGCATTATAAACCATAGCGGGTCGCGTTTCTTGGGAGGGCGCCCAAACTTGACCCCGCGCAGTTTTGCGGCTTGGATACCCTCTTTCTGGCGCTGCCTGATGTGATCGCGTTCGGTATTGGCCACATATGTAAGGAGCGCCAAAACTATATCGCTGATAAGAGCGCCAGTTAGATCGCCTTTACGGCGCGTGTCTAACAGTGGCATATCCAGTACGACCACGTCGCACTCCTTTTCCTTGGTGATAATCCGCCACTGTTCCAGCGTCTCCCGATATGTGCGCCCAAGCCTGTCTATCGAAGATATTACGATCAGATCGCCCTTAACCGCCTTACCGATCATACGCTGGTATTCAGGTCTGTTGAAATCCTTTCCCGACAACTTATCTGTATAGATGTTTTCTTCAGCAATTCCAAACTCTTTTGCGGCGATGCGCTGCCGATCCGCGTTCTGTTCCCTGCTGCTTACACGAGCATAAAAATACGTATTAATAATTTTCGCCTCCTTTAGTCCCTAAACGTATTAAGCCGAACTTATTTTTTGTCTTTGCAAATGTTATGATATGGATTGGATCGAACCGATTCCCGAATGCAGCCGCTTGCAAAAACAGCCGTTTGAATGTATACTCATGCCGACATTCATTTTAGGCAGGGGGAACATTAATGAAGCGCGTCCTAGTCGCGGGAAACATAAAAGATAGTAACGTTACTGTAACGCTGCGTTTCCTTGAGCGCGTAAACGCGGTCGGCGGCGTGCCGTCCGTAGGCGCGGCGTTGACGGAGGCTGACGCCGCCAAGCTGGCGGAGGCGTTCGACGCCGTGATACTGACCGGAGGATTCGACGTGCCGCCCGGAAGATACGGTCAGTCAGCGCATAGATCCAATAATTATGACGATCCCGCGCGCGATAGTTCGGACGAATGGATCACACGCGCGTTTCTCGCTGAAGGAAAACGCGTGATGGGCATATGCCGCGGCTGCCAGGCGATTAACGTGTATATGGGCGGCACGTTGCATCAGCATCTGCCGGATGCGTTCGATCCGGTGCTATGGCACGCGAACAACATATACGGACGCCATCCGATCACGGTGGCGGAAGGTTCGGCGCTCGCGTCGCTGCTGGGCGAAACCTCGCCGCGCGTCAACTCCAGCCATCACCAGGCGATCGACAGGCTGGGCGAAGGGCTGACGGTGTGCGCCTTCGCACCGGATGGGGTCATAGAGGCGGCGGAGGGGGAGAATACGATGCTCATCCAGTGGCATCCGGAGTATATGGAGGGCGAGCATGACGCGCTGTTCCGGTGGCTGATTGAGTAAGCGAGAAATTTGGTATAAAATGCAAGATAAATCGTATGTCTTGCAACATGCTCTGTCAACTGGTATAATTCCACGTGGATGATTTGCCGCAAAACAACATGAACAGGCCATAAGCAAATCACAACAAGGAGGCTCATTCCAATGGAACAGCTCCCCGCCGTCCGGTCAAACGGACCAGGATCAGGACCGGGACCGGACGCGACCGACCGACAGGACCTCATTCGCAAGCTGAACCGATCCGGGAAACGGCTTAGCAAAGGGCACCGCCGGATTGCGGAGTATATCGTGGAGCATTATGATCGCGCGGTGTTCATGACTGCGTCCAAGCTGGGCGAGCAGGTTGGCATCAGTGAATCGACCGTCGTCAGGTTCGCGGCGGCGCTGGGGTACGAGGGTTATCCTCAGTTGCAGCGCGCTCTGCAGGAACTTGTGCGCCATCGCCTCACCGCTGTCCAGCGCTACGAGATGTCCACCGAGATGAAGCCGTCACAAGTGCTGCAGACCGTGCTGAAGTCCGATATGAGCAACATTCGCCAGACGATCGAGGAGGTCGACGAGGGGGCGTTCAACGAGGTTGTCTCAAGGATATTGAACGCGCGCAACATATATGTGCTGGGCGTGCGCGCCGCGGCGCCGCTTGCGTCGTTTCTTGGGTACTACCTAAGCTACCTGTTCGACAATGTGCGCGTGGCCGCGGCGGGTGTGCTGGATGTGTTCGAGGGGATCGCGCGCATTAACGAGCGGGACGTGTTGATCGGCATAAGTTTTCCGCGCTATTCCACGCGGACGTTGGAGGCGATGGAGTTCGCGAAGTCACGCGGCGCGCAGGTTATAGCGATTACTGACGGACCGATGTCGCCGCTGGCGGACGTCGCGTCCATCGCGTTGAACGCGCGCACCGATATGGCGTCGTTTGTGGATTCGCTGGCGGCGCCGCTCTCGCTGATAAACGCGCTGATAGTCGCGCTAGGGCTGAACCGCCAGCAAGATGTGGGGCAACATTTCCAATTGCTGGAAGATATCTGGAACGCATACCACGTCTACACCGAAAAGGATAAGACGTGACCGCCGAAATAGAGCGAACAATCGCCGTGATCGGCGGCGGCCCGTCAGGCATGACGGCCGCGATCCGCGCGTCGGAGGCAGGCGCGCGGGTCGTTCTGTTGGAACGCAATGAGAAGCTGGGCAAGAAACTCTACATAACGGGCAAGGGTCGATGCAACGTTACCAACACCGCCGACGCAGAGCGCACCCAGGCGCATATAATGCGCGGCGCGGCGTTCATGCGTTCGCCGCTGGCGGCATTCGACTACCGCGCTTTGCGCGAGTGGCTGGAATCGCTGGGCGTTCCCACTGTCGAGGAGCGCGGCGGCCGGGTCTTTCCCGCCAGCATGAAGGCCAGCGACGTCACCCGCGCGCTGTCACGCGAACTGGATCGGCTGGGTGTGGACGTTCGGCTTAACGCGCGGGTTGTATCTGTTGATCGTGAAGCGGACGCGATCGCTGGAGTTACGCTGTCGATCGGCGGTCGAATACGCTGCTCCACGGTGATAATCTCCACCGGAGGGATGAGTTATCCGCTTACAGGATCAACGGGCGACGGGTACGGTTTCGCCGAGGCGCTGGGGCACAGGGTTATGCCTCCACGCCCGGCGCTGACGCCGCTGACGTCGGATGAGCGATGGGTTCACGCGCTGCAGGGGTTAACGCTGCGCAATGTAACCCTTGCCGCGCAGTGGCGGGACAAGCGGTTTTATGAGGAGCAAGGGGAGCTGTTGTTTACGCACTTTGGACTGTCGGGGCCTCTGGCGCTGACGCTGTCCAGTCGCATCCCGGATGGCGCGGCATGGAGTGATACGCGCGTATTCATCGACTTGAAGCCTGGCATGACGCCGGAGGAGGTTGAATCACGGTTGGTGCGCGAGTTGGCCGAGAATCCTCGGCGACAGCTGGCGACGCTGCTGACGGGATGGGCGCCCGAACGGCTGGCGCGCGAGCTGCCGGAGCGATGCGGCGTCGCGTCGGAGACGATGGCGGCGAGGGTAACGCGCGGTGATCGCCTGCGCCTTGCGCGCACGATAAAGGCGCTGCCCGTCGGCGTTTGCGGAACGCGCGGCTTTGACGAAGCCGTAGTAACGCGCGGCGGCGTCGATCTAAAGGAAGCTGATCCCAAGACGATGGCGTCTAAGCTGGTGCGAGGACTGTACTTTGCGGGCGAAGTGCTCGACATAGACGCCCTTACTGGCGGATTCAATCTGCAGGCGGCGTTCGCGACGGGCAACCAGGCTGGCAGGGCTGCGGCGCGATTCTCTTCCGCCGTTCGATAACGGCGTCATATTAAAGGAACCGTCGGTTCACACCACCGATTCTGTGAAAAACCGTCTTTGATACAATCGGGTACGACACATTCAGCCATCTGCGAGGCGGTAAAGCAGCGTGAAACCGCTTGATATAGGGGCTGTTCGGAGCGGCTCTGGCCACCCTCGCGGACTTCGCCACGGTCTGCGGCGCGGTGGACGTGCGGTTCACGTTCAAGGATGGCGCGGCGATAGAGGCTTAATCGGCTATATTAAGACACGCGCCTTTAGACGGGGTGTTGCTCATTAAAAAGTTTCCTATTTCCGCTCTTGACAAATCGTTAAACGATACATATAATATATTTAGTTTAACCAGTAGCGGAGGAGGTGGCGGCCATAGGATACTCAACTTCATTCACACAAGGAATTACATTGCTCTTAACCATTCATTCGCTGAATGAGGCAAATGGCGCGCAGGCAGTCCCAACCAAATTGCTCGCCGAATACGCCGGCATCCCTTTTGCATCGGCGGTCAAAACGCTGAAGAGCCTAAGCGCGGCGGGGATAGCCTCTTCAAAGGAAGGCGCTGGCGGCGGCGCGTTTCTTGCAAAGCCAGTGTCTGCGATTACCCTGTTTGATATTTTTACGGCGGTCGAACAGGACACTACCCTTTTCAAAATGCACACGGGAATCAATTGCGACCAACGCCGCGTCGACGGATTGAAACGCCGAGTGGAGGCTTGCATCACAAATGCCGCCGACGCTATGAAGGCATCCCTGCGGGGCGTCACCCTGGAAAACATATGGACGGGGAGATATTTACTTTGAGAAAAAAGCTGATTGTTGTCACGCTTGCGGCTGTTATCCTGCTTGCGAGCGCCGCGGTCGTCAAAATAAAAAACCCTTTCAACTTCGGAATAAGCCCGCTTTATGCCGATGACGGCTTACGGCAAACCGGCAGGCGGCTTGAGGTTTCTTTCACCTGCGACAACCTGCTTATGGTGGCCTCAAACCAATACGCCATATGGATTGAGGATATTGACGGCGACTATGTCGACACACTCTACGTAACCCGCTACACCGCCGGGGAAGGGCACCGCCGCCGGCCGCAATCCATACGGAAATGGGTCGCCGCCGCTGACCCCGGCAATATGCCTTCTTCGGAAATTGACGCTATAACGGGGGCTACGCCAAAGCCGGGCAATTACGTCGTCTATTGGGATTTTACGGACGGCAAGGGTAACCCCGCTACGGATTCCCGGTACCGCTATTTCTTCGAGGGGACGCTATACATGGA
Organism: Oscillospiraceae bacterium; assembly: GCA_031282605.1. GTDB lineage: Bacteria > Bacillota > Clostridia > Christensenellales > Aristaeellaceae > BNUH01. The sequence goes on along the minus strand of JAITDK010000253.1, from coordinate 795 downwards.
CGATGATGTGATGTACTCCGGGGTTATCAATTTAGATGACGGCGCTTGGGAGGAATACCCTGAACCCGAATACACCGTCCCCGACAGTGAGTATAAGGCGATGCTCTCGAATGTTCGGGTGGCGTACTACCCCGATTGAGCCGGAGGGTATTTACGTATGAAAACGGAAAACAGAATTGTTTTAGACTACGCGATGTTGTGCGCGCTCCTGATTATGATGGTCAAGCTCATGACGGGCGCGATTGTACATGAATCATTAGGCGTAGCTTTTACCGTTCTCGCCGTCGTTCACCTGCTGAATAACAAGGCCGGTCTGAAAAATGTGCGCAAGAAAGGGCGATTTGTCGTAAACATCCTCTTGCTCCTTGCCCTTACGTCAACCGTGGTCAGCGGCATGATGCTCTCCGTCTCGCTGTTCAGGTTCTTGAACATTCCTTACAATGAGGTTGTTTACACCATTCACACCTCGTCGGCGTATGCCCTATTTCTGCTGTCGTTGACGCATTTAGCTATGCACGGAAAAGCAATCGCCGATTTTTTCCGAAAAAGAAAACAGACGAAGACGGAGGGAATCCATGAGTAAGGTCATTGCAATCAACGGCAGCCCGCGAAAAAATGGGAACACTGCCACGCTGCTTCAAAAAGCCATGGATGGTGCGGCGTCCGTTGGCGCGGAAACGGAACTGGTTCACCTCGTCGATTTGAATTACAAAGGGTGCGTGAGTTGCTTTGCTTGCAAACGCAAGGGCGCGAAGTATCCGAATACTTGCTCTATGCAAGACGACCTTTCCCCGA
>JAITDK010000155.1 GCA_031282605.1 Oscillospiraceae bacterium | reverse complement strand
CCCCTTCCCGAAGGCGCGGATGCGCCGCGTCCCTGACCCTGCGAAGGGCTATCCGCCCTTTCGAAACCTGACCAGGCTTCGCCTGGACCATCGTGATACACAATCTACCGGCTTCGGATCGCCGGTTGTACCTGGAGAGTCTGTTCCGTAACGCAACTCGTTCCCCCGTCCCCGTTCAAATCCCGGAGAAGGTCTCGCGCTTACCCTTGAATCGCTAAGTCCATGGCTTCACAATGCTCCGCCATTAATCCGCAGAACTCGTTCAGTTGATTCCTCCGCGCAACCACGGTCTGAGAGGTGAAATCTTGTATCGCCCTGCACATCGTCAACCCTATGGAACGCAAACGCGATAATTGCTCCCGCGCCTCATACAACTCGTTCTGCAGCATATCCTGACGCGCCTGCATCCGCTCAATCGCCAGCGATTGCTCGGGATCGCTGGCGCGCGAAAGCAACGCGTTCAACCCTGACAGTAGCTGCTGCAGCGCTGGATCGCCGCTCTCGCGTATCCTGGATTCCGTCTGCGCCATCGACACATGCGCGCCTCTCCCCATGAACGGATCCCGGCAGCGCACGCCTTCTTCCTCTAATTCATCCATTACCTCGCGCACTAGATCGGGGCGCGTCTTGATCAGCGATCGGTATTTATTCTGATAGCGAAGCATACGCGTCTTGTCGCCCTCCGCCAGCCGCGCCACACACGCTCGCACCGACAACCCGTCACTGTAACCACGCAGTATCTCTTTGAGCATCGCGCGGATCTCCTGCTGCTCAAACGCCTTGAACGGCGTCGCGCGCGACCTGCCCGCAAAATCCACGTTCTTCAGCTGCGCGTAATAATAGTTACGGATGCTGTTCGGTTTGCGTCCCAGCGTACGGCTTACGTCGTCGAATACTCCACGCAGCGGTTCGCCGCTCTGGTTGGCCCTCTCTATCGCGTTTTGAAGGGTCGCGACCTCCTCCGTCTTCCACCCTCCCCTGCTGCCTCGAGCCAATGGCGCCGTCGCCCATTGAGTCATAATATATAACCCTCCACTTCATCGTATACACATCTCTGTGACAGTCACATTATGTGCTGATTTACGGCGGGTTATACCTATAATTGGTAAACAAAATGCCCGCTATAAAGCGAGCATTCAGAGGGGGATGATCGGGGCCCGCAACGCGCCGAGGGGGGTGGCGCATCGTAAACCCCTCGCTGACTTCTTAATCAACCATGAACCACTTACAGTCGAAGTATACCACCCACACACGAAAACGGAAAGGCCTTCGTCACATATTTAACAAATTTGTAATATATTCACCGCGAGTTGTTGTGGTTGTAATATAGACAACCTACTAGATATATGGATCACGATAAAACGCGCGCCATAAATTGTTAAGCGACTTGCCAGGTTATCGGGTCGGGAAACTCGACAAATCATCGATAATCCCTGCGTATTATTCGTAACAAATTTACGCATACTGAATCCAGAATCTTTATCCATGCCGCGTCCGTCAATCGGCGATGGCATGGCAAGCGACGGAGGATACGTATGCATCTACAAGCCATCATCATGGCGGGCGGCGAAGGAACGCGCCTGCGCCCATTGACCTGCGACCTGCCAAAGCCTATGATGCCCGTGCTGGGCGAGCCGGTTATGCGCTACGCGCTGCAACTGTTGAAACGCAACGGACTTACCGAGGTAGGCGCGACGTTGCTGTATCTGCCTCAGCGCATAGAGCGCGCGTTCGGCGACGGCAAACAGGACGGTGTAAACCTGCGATACTTCCTGGAGAAGATGCCACTGGGCACCGCAGGCAGCGTCAAGATGGCCAAGGATATGATTAAGGAAACGCTGGTCGTGCTGTCAGGCGACGGATTGACGGACTGCGACCTGCACGCCGCGCTGCAGTTCCACAAGAACCGGGGGGCTATGGCCACGCTGGTGTTGAAACGCGTCACGCAGCCGCTGCAGTATGGATGCGTGGTGACCGACACGGATGGCCGTGTGCGCCGCTTCATCGAGAAGCCAGGCTGGGACGAGGTCTGCTCGGACAGCGTGAATACCGGCATATATATTCTGGAACCGGAAGCGTTGGAATTCATACCCGATGGCAAATCGTTCGACTTCGGTAAAGAGCTGTTCCCCAAACTGGTCGAGGAAAATCTGCCGCTGTACGGATTCATCATGAACGGATATTGGTGCGATATAGGCGACCAGAACGCGTATGTGCAGTCTCAGGTGGACTTCATGTCCGGACGTATACAATTAGAAACACGTATCAAGCCAGACCCGAACGGCATATGGCGCGCGGATAACGTAATAGTGCATCCGGAGGCAAGGCTGGAAGCGCCATGTTTATTGGATACCGGCGTGCAAGTGGGCGCGGGCGCGTCGATAATGGCGGGTAGTGTGTTGGGCGAGGGCGTAAAGGTGGACGAACGCGCGACGATCAAGCGCAGCGTACTGTGGAAGAACGCGAAAGTAGGCCGAGATGCCGCTCTTCGAGGCTCGGTGATCGGCGAAGACGCGCAGGTAAGCGAGGGCGCGAGCGCGTTCGAGGACGCAGCGCTGGGCGACAACGCGGTGTTAGGGGCACGCGCAAGGCTTGACCCCAACGTGAAAGTATGGCCATACAAGCGCGTTGAAGCGGGAATGAGGGTCACGGCTAATCTGGTATGGGGCGATCTGAAGCGTCCGACCGCCGACGACCGAGGGGTCGACCCCGGTTCGCCGGAATGCGTATGCACGCTGGCAGCGGCGTTTTCGAAAGCGAGCGGCGCGAGAGAGATAGCGATTATGCGGGAAGGCGGAGCGCAGCCTCAGGCGTTGGCGGCGGCCGCGTTGAGCGGGCTGATGGGGCAAGGAGTCAGCGTGATGGACATGGGTAAAGGCACGCTGCCTATGCTGCGCAGGCTACAAAGGATGCTGTCGATTCCGGCGGGGCTGTATATAAGGGAGGATCGAATCCTGCCGACCGCCGCTCACGGAGTATGGCCGGATCGGACGCTGCTTCGCAGTTGGGAGACGCTGGCTCAGCGGCAGGATTACAGCAAGGCGTTCACAACGCCGCCGGCGCTGCCGCGAGTGCTGCATGACGGCGGGTTATTTTACGCGGGGTCACTGGCTGCGTCGGTTGACTCGGAAGCGATACGGGCGCTGCAGCCGCACATAGTGGTATTCACACGCTCGGACGATCAAGCGGAGTTGATCAAGAGGGTGCTTGATGCGGTGGGGTTGGAACAGGCGAGGGTGATTAACGGAGATGGAGGCATGGAGTCGTGGGAGACAGGCTTCATGTTGGACGAAAGAGGTATGCAGGTACAGGCAAGGGACTCGCTGGGAGTCCCGGACGAAGAGCAGCAATTGCTGGTAAAGTGCGAGGCGTTGCTAGAGTTAGGGCAGAGGCTGCTGTTAGTGCCGATGCGCGCGCCGTTCACGCTGGAGCAGATGGCGTCGGCGCACAGGGCGAGGGTGAAGCGTGTGCGGGCTGCGCCAGAGAGCTGGATGGCGGCGTTATGCGAGGCGGGGATGTTCACGCAGTTGGATATATTCTTTGACGGAATAGCGGCGATGCTGGCAATAGTGGCGATG
>JAITDK010000150.1 GCA_031282605.1 Oscillospiraceae bacterium | reverse complement strand
GACCCTGCGAAGGGCTATCCGCCCTTTCGAATCCTGACCAGGCTTCGCCTGGACCATCGTGATACACAATCTACCGGCTTCGGATTGCCGGTTGTACCTGGATAGTCTGTTCCGGAACGTAACCCGTTCCCCCGTTCTCTCACCGCCCACGCAGGCGCTACGGTTCCACGCTAATTATCCCCCGCGAGATAATTGTCCAGGAACGTTCGCAACTCCGTCCATGAGCGTATGTCGCGGGCATGTTCGCGCACACTTTCTTTGGCGTAATCGGGGAGTTTGCTGAAGTAATCGTTTGCTCGAGCGTCTCGCGAGAGCAGTGCATCCAGGTTTGGATAGATGGACATGCGATCGGCCTCCTTTGTTATGCCGCTTTTCTCGTCAAGCGGCAAATCGTCGCGGTTACACGTCTATTATGCAACGATCATAGGCCTCGCATCCGCGATCCACGCAGCGATACTCCCTATATTGTTACGCATACCGCCCCGCATCCAGCGCGGGCGCATTCGACAGCAAGTGCCGTTCAGCTTCCAAGTTCCACAACCCGCCGACGCATAGTTCGGCTAGCTTCGCAAACAACGGATCCATCTTACCCAACTTGCTAAAACCGTCAATAGCGGTCAACGGCAACTCGATATGATTGTATATCAGCTTCTTACCTCCGGGGATGTGCGGCAAATTCAGCGTCGCATCCCCGGCGGCGTTCAGCCCACCGACATGAGTCACCAGCAGAGCGGGGTTGATCAACCCGCGCGCAGCCATGTCCAGCGCCTCACCCAGGTCGCCGGTATTCCCTCCGGACGTGCCGACCACATGCGTCTGGTTATAGTGTACGTTGTAAAAGTTGAACCTAGCGGAAAACGCCGTATCCGTCGGACCTGCGAAGAAATTCAAACACCCCGCGTAAGCCAGTATCGCATCCGCCTGCTCGATCACCTGAGCGACAGGAGCGAACACGAATGCGTCGTCATACCCCTCGCCGCCCGTCAACCCGCGCAGATACTCCGCCGGATTCGGTAGCTCCCTCGTGTTGACGTATCTTAGATCAATCCCGTTGCGCTTCGCTTCATCTATCGGGAGCACACGCGCCGCGCGATCAAGCCGCGCCGGATCGATGTCCGTCACGACGATCAGTGATGGTTTTATATCGCGATGGATCAGGTAATCGATCATAGCCAACCCCATCGGCCCGGTCGCGGCCAGCACCGCCGCGCGCCCGCCAGGCTTGATATCCATCGTGTGTTCATAGCTGTCCTTGTTGACGTGATAACAGGCGTGCGCCGCGCCGATCACGCATGAGAGCGGTTCGGCCAGCGACGCGTGAAACGCCGCCTCGCCCGCGTAGTGCAGCAAATTCCCCTGCTCGATGTAGCGCGCGGGTATAATCGCGTAGGTCATGTCTCCGCCCAGATACCGGAACGAGTACCCAGCGGCGTCATAGCTGTCCGGCAGCGAAGGTTGCAGCGTCACCTGCTCGCCCGCCTTATACCACGATGCCCATCGTGATCCGACTTCCAACACCTCCGCGCTGAACTCATGCCCCAGCACGACGGGGTTTATTCCGACGTCCTTGGGAACGCGTTTGTGCGCCGCACCCTGAGTTGCGGCCTTGTAGCTGGACATGCACAGGCTGTCGGAGATTATCTTAATAAGTATCTCTTCGTCGTTGATCGGCGGCAGATCGAAAGTCTCCAGCCGCAGATCCCCCGCCCCGTATAATCGCAGCGCGGTTGTGCGCATATCGTTCACTCCTTATGATTCAACATCGTTACCTTGCCCATTGTGGCGTATACCGCGGCGCGGTCGTCCAATGCCGGTATCGCTTCCTTAACGCGCGGGGAGAACATCCCCATGCCCGGATCGACGTCCGACGCGCGTTCATGCCCGATCAACGCCCAGGCCGCGTCTATCAGCCGCGAGAACTCCGGCAGCGCCAGTTTCTCGCATATGAACGACTGGAACGGCGTGTTGATATCCTCGCCGCAGATCTGGAGCAGATTGCGCGAACCGCACAGCGATATTAGCCTCTTCAATTGAGGCATGGTGTTGCGCGTCGGCATGTACGTCACCGCGTCGAACCCTATGTCCGCGATATAACCGATCAGTTGATCCAGATACGCATCCTCGAACGCCTGCGCTTTCTTGTCGCCTGTCACGGAATCTCCCACGTCGCCCAGGTAGGGGTATGCCGGAACCGCGCCGATAGAGTGCGCGAATTCGATAAACTCCGCGATATGCGGGCATTCCTCATCCGCGTCGACGTAGAACCGTTCGACCAGCGCGCTCTTGAGCACGCCCAGCACACGGTAGTTATAATACGGATCATCGTCGCTTAGGAGCGTCGACTCATTCTTGCCGTCTACGATCATCCCGAACGACGACTCCAACGCGGTCTTGAGCGGCGCACCTGTCCCTGCCCGCTCGATCAGCTTGTTGGTCAGCGCGCAGCAGATGTGCCGCTCCGTGACCGAGCCACCCTTAACCGCCATAGACAGGGGCCGGACGTCGTCGTCATACGACAGGCGGAAACGGTCGTCGCCGCACGCCGCGTTCAGGCGATCGACCATCCGGCGGTTGCGATCCTCACGGTGAGCGCGGTACGGCGCCAGCCACTTGTCCGCGGCGTCGAACCCGGCGCGCGGTATCCCATGGCACGCGACATACGCCACGCCCGGCTGATCGGGGTTGTTGATGCGCCGATCCTCAAACGGCGTTCCCCCCATGCGGCAGCGGCACTCGAACCCGACCGTTCCCGCAACGCCCTCGCGCCTGCACGCGTCGAGGAACTCCTCCGCGCCAGATACGCTGTCATGATCCATTATGCCCGCAGTTGCCAAGCCGGAGAGCCGCGCCTGGTGAGCGGCCTGTGTCGGTGTGAACGGCGAGAATGAGTATGTCGTGTGAATATGGTTATTCACATAGAATGGTCTAGAGAGCGTTTCGTCAGTCAATTGAGCATCACCTGTCCCCCGGTCACGGGCAGAGCCTGCCCCGTCTCATACTGCTGCTCGACTATGTAGAACACCGCCCGCGCGACGTCCTCGATCGTACAGCCGCGCCCCAGCGGCACCTTCGCCTCATAAAACGCGCGTACGTCCGCCACCGTCTTCGCTCCGGGCACCTTACCCGCGTCCAGGTACTGCCTGAACAATCCCTTCTCCGGGTCGCTCCACAGCGGCCCGTCGAGCAAGTTGCCAGGGCAGATAGCGTTGACCTTTACACCGAACTCAGCCAGTTCCAGCGCGAAGGATTGAGTTAAGCCAATCCCGCCGAACTTGCTGCCCGCGTACGCGAAGTTGGCCTTGCTGCCCTCCAACCCGCTCTTACTGTTTATCTCGATAATGTCGCCCGTGCGCGTTGGAGCGGCGGCGCGCTGACGCTTCATCACATCGGCCGCATACTTGGCGCACAGATAGTAACCGGCGTAGTTGACCGCCGCCACCTTGTTGAACCGGTCGAGCGTCATCGTATCCAGCCCGCCGGCAATAGCGATGCCCGCGCACGCGACCATCACATCCAGGCCGCCGTATGTCAGCACGGTCTCGCCAACCATGCGGGCGACGGATGCCTCGTCGGCTACGTTCACGCTCAGTCCGTACACGTCCGACGCCGTCCCCGCGCCATATTGCACGTTCAGCGAGTCGGCGACATCCTTCGCGCCCGCCGCATTCATGTCGGCGCAGACGACATAGCCGCCCTCCCTAGCGATAGCGCGCGCTATACCCTCGCCGAATCCCTGCGCCGCGCCCGTCACGACGCAAACCTTTCCCTCCATCCGTTTGGCCGACCCGCCCATGAAGGAGACCTTCTGCCGATAGTTCTCGACCTCCCAGTTCAGTATGAACCGCGTGAACTCGTCCGTCAGCGGCAGGTATCCGCCGAACGCGTCGGCGTAACGCGCGATCTTTGCCGCATCGTCGAAGAGATCCAGCGCCGTATCGGCCTCGGCCTTCGTCTTGCCTAGCGCGAACACGCAACGTCCCGGGAGTATGGCTATCTTCGGCGGATAACCATTCGCATTGACGAAGGCGGCGAACCGCTCCTCAACGTCATGGCCTTCATTGAGTATCAGCGGCGCGGCCTTGCAATAGACGATCTGATCCGGGTTGAATGGTTTGAGCAGCGGCATTATGGATTCGTCATAGTTGGTTGCGCGCACGAACCGCTCGGTCGGGCCTTTCGCCCTGAACGAGACGATTGCGTTTCCATTATCCATACCCGTCACGGCGCGGGCGTACAGCATGCGCAGCGCCGGAGCGACCTTCAGCGGCAGATCAAACGATTCCAGCGGCTCGCCGGCGTCCTCAATTGACGCAGGGGCATGGGCGCCGACTCTCTCGCCGATGCGGCGCGTGACCATATCCATCAGCGCGTCCAGTTCGGCGACGGTCTCGGCGGCGACGATTACTCCGTGATTCTGCATGAACAGCAGGTTGGGCGTGCGACCCGTTTGCGATTCCGACAGCTTGAACGCGTCCGCGCAGACCTTCGCCAGCGTGTACCCCGGTTTGGTCAGCGGGATCCACACGGCTTCATCGCCGAACAGCTCGCGGCACGCGGACTCGCCGCCGCGCGCGCATGTCATGCCGTTGACCAGCGCGGGGTGCAGGTGCAGCACATACCTTTGGGGGAACAGCGCGTGCAGCATACATTCCACGCTGGGACGTCCCGACGAGCCCGGCATCACAGAGCCCATCATGTCGGCGAGCGCGGCCGATTCCCGCTCAGCGTCGTCCGCAGGGTAATCCTTGCCGAACATAGACATCAACGCGCCGCGATCCATCGCGACGAACCCGGACTCGCCTATCGTCGCCAGCCGCGTTCCCGACGCCTTAACGCGCATCACGCCGCCTGACTTGGCGGAGGTGTTCCCCCCGCCAGCCAGCACGTATCGCGGATCCTTACCGTATCGGTTGCTGAACTCAATCAAATCCCGCATGAGTTCTTGATCTAGTTCCGTCATATACCCAGCTTCTCCCTGCGTATCTTCTCGAGCGTCTGATAATTCATCGTAGGCGCATACCCCTTAAGCGGCAGCAACTTCGTGTGAATTGCCGACAGCAGCCATTCCGGCTGCGGGTAATAATACTGCTCCAGTTCCGGGCAGGGACTGATCACGTTCGGCGCGCCGACGACCACCGGAGGCGCGTCCAGCCAACCGAAACAGAATTCCGTTATGTTGCGCGCCATATCGTTCATATGGCTGCCACGCTCGCACGCGTCGCTAACCAGCGCGACCCGCCCCGTCTTCTTCACCGACTCCACAACAGGATCATAGTTGAACGGCACCAGGCTGCGCGCGTCGATCACCTCCGCGCTTACGCCGTACTTCGCGTCCAGCTCCTTCGCCGCGTCCATCGCCGCGTACAGGCTCGCCCCCACCGACAGTATCGTCACGTCCGCGCCGGCACGCTTGACGTCCGGCTCGCCGAATGGTATCTCATAATAGCCTTCAGGCACGCCGCCCTCGTGAAACTGTTCGCCCGTATCGTATAACTTCTGGCTTTCGAAGAATACCACGGGATCGCTGCCGTTCAGCGCGGCGTTCATCAGACCCTTTGCGTCGTACGGGGTTACGGGATAGCAGACCTTCAGTCCGGGTATGTGGGTGCATAGGCTGGACCAATCCTGCGCGTGCTGCGCGCCGTACTTGCTGCCTACCGACACGCGCAGCACTACGGGCAGTTTCAGCGCGCCCGCGCTCATCGCCTGCCACTTGGCCATCTGGTTGAACACCTCGTCGCCCGCGCGGCCTAGGAAGTCGCAGTACATCAGTTCCGGTATCGCGCGCCCGCCCATCATCGCGTATCCGACGGCGCTTGAGACGATCGTGCTCTCGCTGATGGGTGAGTTGAAGAATCTATGGTACGGCAGGGATTCCGTCATGCCGCCGTACACGCCGAACGCACCGCCCCAGTCACGGTTATCCTCACCGAACGCGATAAGCGTCGGATCCTCGTAAAACTTGCCGATAATCGCCTCGAACAGTCCGTCGCGGATAGTGAACTGCTTGAGCTTGCCGACCGGCTTGCCATCCTTGCCGAACGCGAAGCGTTCCTTCGACTTGAGTTTCTGAACGCGGCTGTTCTCTTCCAAGGGCTTAAGCACGTCCGGGACGGCGTCGCTAAGTTTTTCAATCCTCTCGTTAGAGAATATGAAACGCCGCACCGCGTCCGGGTCGCGCTCGAGATCAAGCCGGGGCGATTGCGCCGGATCGATCGCTATGCGCATGATCCGCGTGATATCGTCCTTGATGGATTGATCGATCTGGTTGATCGCGTCTTCCTTCATCACGCCGTTCTTTATCAGTTCGCCCTTGAACGCCTGGATGGAATCCTGCGCCTGCCACGCGTCGATCTCCTCCTTCGTGCGGTAGGAGGACGCGTCCGTCGCGGAATGTCCGGCGTAGCGGTATGTCACAACGTCCAGGAGCACGGGGCCTTTCTTTTCCTCAATGATCTGACGCTTGCGGCGGTACGCGTCGATTACCGCCAGCGGGTTGTAACCGTCGACGCGTTCCGCGTGCAGCGCGTCTGCCCGTATACCCGCGCCTACTCGCGCCAGTATGCCGTAGGCCATCGTCTCGCCGTCGGTCTGTCCGCCCATACCGTAACCATTGTTGAAGAAGTTGAATATCAGCGGCAATCCGCCCTTGTATTCATTCTCCCACAAGCTGTCATACTGACCCATCGCCGCGAAGTTCAGCGCCTCCCATACCGGCCCGCAGCCCAACGAACCGTCGCCCGCGTTGCATACGACGATGCCCTTTTGTTTCATGATCTTCTTGTACAGCGCCGCGCCGACCGTGATGGGCGCGCTGCCGCCGACGATCGCGTTGTTGGGATAGATGCCCAGCGGCGTAAAGAACACGTGCATCGAGTTGCCCAGACCCTTTGTGAACCCATTCTCGCGGCCGAACAGTTCCGCCATGAACCCATACAGCAGGAAGTCCCGCGCGATATACTTTACGTCGCTCCGGCCTTGCGACTCTATCGCCTTCAGCGTCTGCCCGTTGTTGAACGACTTCATTATGCCCAGCAGCGAGTCGTCGTCCAGCTGGCGGATCATGCTGTATCCGCGTGCGAGCACCTCGCCGTGACTGCGGTGAGAGCCGAATATCGCGTCGTCCTTGTTCAGCGTATACGCCATGCCTACCGCCGCCGCCTCTTGTCCGGTGTACAGATGCGCCGGGCCGGTGTATACATAATCCACACCGTTGTATTGCTTGGTTGTGCGCACCTGATACAGCATCGTCTCGAACTCGCGGATCACGCGCATATCGTGATAGATGCCTACCAGTTCGCTGTCGGAATAGTTGCCGCGCTCGTCGGCCAGCGTTTTGTCGTACGAGTTCAGCGGTATGGCGGGGAATATCAGTTCACCCTTCGCGCGGACGCGGGCGGGATCGACGAATTGACTTTGAGGCATACTGGTCTCTCCTTTATACGATTATCAGAATATCGTTTCGCGATAGATCTCGCTGACCGTCGGATGCGGAAACACGATCCGCTCGACGTCCCGCGCGCGCATCTCCCGCCCGATCATCAGCGACGCGCCGAATATGATCTCGCTGGCCGAGTTACCCAATATCGACACGCCGAGGATTCGCCCGGCTTTATCCAGCGTCATTTTGAACGTGCCGTCGCTCCCCTCGTTCTCCGCGACAAACCGACCCGCGTGTTGCATCGATACCTTGCGCTCGACGGCGTCTATGCCCTTTGAACGCGCCGAAGCCAGCGTGTCGCCGCACATCGCGGCCTCGGGGTTCGTGTAGATCACGGAGGGAATCGCGGTATAATCCATCACGTCGGGTTCGCCGGCCATGTTGTTTACGGCGACCTCCGCCTCGCGGTAGGCTGTGTGGGCCAGCATACTCTTGCCGTTCACGTCGCCCGCCGCCCATACGTTCAGCGCGCTGGTCATCATGCGCTCGTCGGTTACGATCGCGCCGCGGTTCAACGTAACGTTCAACGATTCGATACCGGGGGGCGGCACGGGTTTGCGGCCGATGCAGACCAGGGATTTTTCGCAGGGAATCGCCGATACCGCGCCGCCCGACCTAACTGATACCGCGCCCGGCTCGAACCTCACCGCCGCCGTATTCAGCAGGAACTTAACGCCTTTTTTCTCGTACGCCTTCTGCAGCGACTGCGCTATCTCGCGGTCGATCGGCCCGCCGATCGCGTCGAGCATCTCAACGACCGTCACCTCGGATCCGGCGGAGCGGAAGTAGCTGGCCATCTCCAGCCCGATGACGCCGCCGCCGACGATTACTATCGACGCCGGCACGGCTGGCAGATCGAGCGCCTCACGGTTGGTCAGCGCGAATCCGGATTCCAACGCCGCCGCCAGTCCCTCTATCGGCGGCAGCATAGGTGCGGAACCCGTAGCGATCAGCAGCCGCGCGCCAACGTATGTCCGACCCGACGACGTTACGGCGTAACCGCCGTCGATGCGGCCAACGATCGACGCCTCCTCACTGACCACCTCCACGCCCGCCGCCTTCAACGCCGCGCCTACGCCCATCGTCAGTTTCTTTACAACCTTATTCTTGCGCTGGATAACCGCGGCGTGATTCAGCCTGGCGTTCTCGCTCGTCACGCCATACTTGGCCGAACCGCCCTTGGCGTAGTCGTACAGCTTTGCGGAATAGAGCAGCGTCTTGGACGGGATGCATCCCTCGTTCAGGCACACGCCGCCCAGCGCGCGCTTCTCGAACACCAGCGTCTTGAAACCCTTGGCCGCCGCGCGTTCAGCCGCGCGATACCCGGCCGGCCCGCCGCCCAATATTATCAGATCATACATAGCGTTACCTCCCCAGCAGCAGCGTGAACGCCGCCAGGTTGTCACAAACCGCCTTGAGGAAACGGCTGGCGGGGGCGCCGTCGACCGCGCGGTGATCGTATGTCAGCGACAGGCTTAGCGCGTCATAGAACTCGATCGAACCGTCGGCCTTGCGGCGCGGGCGCAGAGTCGAGTTGTTAACGCCCAGTATGCCCACTTGCGGAGGATTGATTATCGGCGTGAAATGCTCTACGCCCAGACTGCCCAGGTTGGACACGGTAAACGTGCCGCCGGTCAGCTTGTCGGGCGGCAGCGTCCCCTCGCGCGACTGCTTAGCCAGCAGCTTTGTTTCATTAGAGATCTCCAGCAGCGATTTGCGGTGCGCGTCGCGGATGACCGGCACCACCAGCCCGCCCGGGATGTCTATCGCCACGGCCAGGTGCACGCCGCCGAACCGGCGGATCGTCTCGCCCAACACGTGCGCGTTCATTCCGGGAAAATCCAGCAATGTCCGCGACACGGCGAACAATACCATGTCGCCCAATGTGACGCCGCTCATCTTGGCGTCGGCCTTGCAGCGAGCGCGGTATGCGAGTATCTCCGCCGCGTCGAAGCTGGACGAGTGGGTCAGTTGAGCCGCGTTAGCCAGCGACGCGGCCATGTTTTTCGCGATGACCTTGCGCATCGTGGACATGGGTTCGTCGGTATAGTCTGGCGGGGCGGGGGTGAGTCCTTGAGCGGCTGGGTTGATCCCCAATGGTACTGGCGTGATGCCCGTTGCGGCGGGGGTACCACCCTCCGCCGCCGTGCCGGCATTCCCCACTAGGGCGCTGGCTGAGGGGGCGGTCGCCGGTTTCTTGCCATCTACGGGGGATGGGGTTTTAACGCCGCTATCCAATAGCTTGCGTATGTCGCGTTCGATAATCAATCCTTCCGGTCCAGTCGCGGACGCGTAAGACGCGTCCACCCCGGCCTTTTCGGCCAACGCTCGAGCGCGCGGCGACGCCAACGCGCGGGGGTGTTCCCCGGCCGCTCCAACCCTCTCGCCGCCGCAGAGCGGGGTGCAGTCCGCAGGCGAGGAAAGCGGCGGTACTGCCACGCCATCACCGCCCGAGGGGGAGATATCGCCCGCAGCTGGCACAGTAGACGCGCCATACTCCTCGCCCGGCTGCCCGATAGCCATCACAGGCGCTTTGATGGGCAGCTCGTCGCCCTCGCCGCACAACAACGCGAGTACGGCGCCCTCGAACTCGCTCGCTACCTCGAATACGCTCTTGCCCGTTTCGATGGCGAACAGCGGCGTACCGACAGTCACCGTGTCGCCCTTTTTCACCCGAAAGGATGAGACCACCGCGCTCTCATCCGCGATCCCCAGCTGGGGTAATAACACTAATTGCGCCATAACAGACCTCCAAACATCACCATAACTCTCGAATACTAACATTGTACCATATTTACACCCCCATTTCAACCATGAAACCCAACCGTTCACGCATAAACTCACAGAAAACAACGCCTGGATGGACTTGATTGCCATGCTTGTTAAATTCCACCGGCAGCGGTATACTTAATCCAGAGATTTACAATGGGCATATGCCATTTGAAAGAAGGTATGGTTATGAGGCTTGGTATATCGTCCGCGCTGACTACCGCAAGTGCGCCGGACTGGGCGAAGGCGCACAAGGCATTGGGCTGCGGCGCAGTGACGTTCCCGTTTGACCACACCGCCGCCGAAGAGACTATCGCGGATTATGCCGCGGCCGCGAGGGACTTTGGCTTGATCATCGCGGAGGTGGGCGCGTGGTGCAACCCGGTCTCTCCCGACGCGCAAACGCGGCGAAAGGCTCTCGACCGCTGCAAGGCGCAGCTTCGGCTGGCCGACGCGATAGGCGCGCGATGCTGCGTAAATATCGCGGGTTCGGCGGGATCGCGCTGGGATGGAGCGTATCGTGAGAATTACTCGCGGGAGCATTGGGACGCAACAGTCGCGTCCATCCGCGAAATTATCGACGATGTGAGGCCGACGCGCACATACTACACGCTGGAGCCGATGCCATGGATGATCCCGCACGATCCCGACGAGTATCTGCGGCTGATACAGGCCGTCGATCGCGAGCGGCTGGCGGTGCATATGGATCTGGCGAACTGGATCACAGACACGCGAAAGTTGTTCTTCAGCAAGGAGTTCGCGCAGGAGTGTTTCGCGAAGCTGGGTTCGCGTGTGCGCAGCTGCCACCTGAAGGACGTCGCACTTGCGCCGGAGTTCACGCTGCGGCTGCTGGAGTCGAGGGTCGGCGAGGGTTATGTCGATCTAATCGAGTACGCACGCCAGGCCGACAAGGCTGATCCCGACATGCCGATGCTGCTTGAGCATCAGCCCAGCGACGATATATATAAGGAAGATCTGCGAAAGGTTCAGGAGCTGTTTAAGGAGGTGTGATCATGACGCCGAGAGAGATTATCAGGCGCGTTA
>JAITDK010000147.1 GCA_031282605.1 Oscillospiraceae bacterium | reverse complement strand
GACCCTGCGAAGGGCTATCCGCCCTTTCGAATCCTGACCAGGCTTCGCCTGGACCATCGTGATACACATTCTACCGGCTTCGGATTGCCGGTTGTACCTGGATAGTCTGTTCCGTAGCGTAACCCGTTCCCCCGTTCCCCCGTTCAAGGCTCGGGAAAGTGCGCGAGGGGGTCGTGAGTTGAGTCTGGCGAGGGCGCGCCGTCAACCTACCCCCGCCGATTCTTCCGCAATCCTCTTGATCGCCGCGTATGTCTCCGCGCTTAATATGTGCTCCAATCGACATGCGTCCGCCGCCGCAACGTCGCCGGGCACTCCAATACCGCATAGCCACGCATTCAGCGTCGCGTGCCTCTCCAACACGGCCTCCGCCGCGATCTGCCCCTGATCTGTCAGCGTGATGAACCCGTCCTCGTCCACAATGATATTCCCTGATTGTCGCAATTTCTTCATCGCGACGCTTACGCTCGGCTTTGAGAAGCCTAGTTCAGCGGCAATGTCGATCGAACGGACGGAACCGCGTGCACGGCCGACGACCAATATGGTCTCCAGGTAATCTTCCGCGGATGCGCGTAAGGTCATACTTCCTCCCTTCACGTGGGCTGCGCCAACGGCGCCGGTTCGGCCCTGCGCAGCTGAATATGCGTTTCACGCAGTTGCTTCTCTGTAACCTCCGCCGGACTGCCCATCATCGGCTCCTGCGCGCTCTTGTTCATAGGGAACGCGATAACCTCGCGTATATTCGGCTCGCCCGCCAGCAGCATCACTATGCGATCCACTCCCGGCGCTACCCCCGCGTGCGGCGGCGCGCCATACCTGAACGCGTTATACAACGCCGGAAACTTGCTCGCCACAACTTCCTGCCCATATCCCGCTATCTCGAACGCCTTTACCATCGTCGCGGGATCATAATTCCGCACCGCACCGCTCGATAACTCAACCCCGTTGCACACAATATCATACTGATACGCCAGTATATCCAGCGGATCCTTCGTATTCAACGCCTCAAGCCCGCCTTGCGGCATTGAGAACGGGTTATGCCCGAACGCAATCGCACCCGTTTCCTCATCCTTTTCATACATCGGGAAGTCCACTATCCAGCAGAACTTGAATTGATCCTCTTTTATCAACCCCAACTGCCTGCCCATCTCGGAGCGAACCACCGCCGACAACCTCGTGATAGTCTCCTTATCCTCCGCTAACAGCACCACTGCCGCGCCCGGCTGCAGCCCCAGCATGGATATCAGTCCGGCTCGCACGCTCTGCGGGCAAGCCAGCAGCGCGTTTGCTATGCCGCCCGACACCGCGCCTGAATCGTCCAGCCTAAACCAGTACGCGTTCGAGCCGCCCTGCTCCTTGACATACGCCCCCAGCGTATCGAAAAACTTGCGAGTTTTTGTGAATCGGTCGACGGCGATCGCGCGAATCTGTCTGCCCTGGAAGAACGGCGGCGCGCCGTCCGCGAACAGCGCGGTTACGTCCTCGATGATCAGCGGGTTGCGCAGATCGGGTTTATCCGAACCATATTTCGACAGCGCCTTGGCGTATGGGATGCGCGGGAATGGCGGCAGCGTCACGTCGAACGCGGTGTTCTCGCGGAATACCTCGTACAGCACGGGCTCGATCGCGGCGAACACATCCTCCTGACCCGCGAACGCCATCTCCATATCCAGCTGATAGAACTCTCCCGGCGAGCGATCCGCGCGCGCGTCCTCGTCCCGGAAGCACGGCGCGATCTGGAAATAGCGGTCGAAACCCGATACCATCAGCAACTGCTTGTACTGCTGAGGCGCTTGCGGCAGCGCGTAAAACTTTCCCGGATGCACACGGCTGGGTACGATGTAGTCCCGCGCGCCCTCCGGCGACGAGTTCGTCAGTATCGGCGTTTGAATCTCAAGGAATCCCTGCGAACGCATATGCCGCCTTATCGAATCGATCACCCTCGATCGCAGCACTATCTTCGACTGATTCACCGGGTTGCGCAGATCAAGGAAGCGGTACTTCAGCCGCAGATCCTCGCGGCTGTCACGTGATTGAGATATGTCGAACGGCAGCTGCTCCAGGCATAGGCTGAGAGGCTCGATATCGTCCGGATCGCCGGGTATCAACTCGATCTCCCCGGTGGGCAAGCGCGGGTTAGGGCTCTCCCTCGGCACGACCGCGCCGGTCACGGCAATCGTCGACTCAATCGGGATTGAGCGCACCTTCGCCAGCAGCGCCGGGGTCGACGCGACCGCCTGCGTCACTCCATAGAAGTCGCGTATCACAAAGAACGCCATCGCGCCCAGGTCGCGGACGTTGTCCAGCCAGCCGTTCAGGGTTGCGGTCTGACCGGCCTGCTTCGCGGTTAGTTCACCGCAGGTATGGGTGCGTTTAGTAAATTGGCTCAAGGTTATGATATGCCTCCCTCTTGATCGCGATCTCATTCCGCCCTGCGTAAACCAACGCTATGCCGCTTAAGTTTTTCGTTACTCCATTATATGGGAATAGCGGCGCGGTGTCAAGGCTGCGCGCCTAGACAATTATGTATCAATATGGATACGGCGCGATCATGCCGTATTGTTCGCGTGAATATTATAAAGACAGCTCGCTCTCGACCCTGCCGATACGGAGGTATATACGCTATGAAGAAAATCGCCGTCCTCACCCAGGCGTACAACGCGGAGTCCACCCTGCCCCGCGCGATAGACAGCATACTCGCGCAGTCATACCCCAATATTATATATTTCCTGCTGGACAGCGCGTCTACGGACGGCACTTGGCGCGTAATCAACGAATACGCGCGGCTGGACGACCGCGTCGTTCCACTGCGCAACACGTTCAACCGGCTGAGCGCGTATATGGACAGGATACCCGAAATAACCGACGCCGCGGGTCAGGACGGACTGTTCGCAATGCTGGACGCCGACGACGCTTACCACACCGACGCGTTCGAAAAGATGCTGCGATTCATGGACGACCGTCGGCTGGATATATCATCATGCAGCGCGCGGCATATCAGCGTAACGACGGGACGTACCGCGAAGTCGGGCGTACATGAAGAGGACGCCGTCTATGCGCGGGAGCGATTCGGCTATTACTACCCCGAATACTGGCAGGTCATGAGCACGGTGTGGGGCAAGCTGTTTTCGTGCGCCACGCTGATGAAGTGCGACTTTACCAGGGCAATGTCGTTCGCGGTCGGCGCGGACACCGCGTTCACGCTGG
This sequence comes from Oscillospiraceae bacterium, assembly GCA_031282605.1. Taxonomy (GTDB): domain Bacteria; phylum Bacillota; class Clostridia; order Christensenellales; family Aristaeellaceae; genus BNUH01. The sequence continues at coordinate 963 of JAITDK010000147.1, read as the reverse complement.
AAGCGGTAAAGCGCGCCGAACGGTTCGGAGTCATGGAGGAGGCTCTGTATGACTATTACATCTATCCCAACTCCATCCTGCGAAGATTCGACGACAGCCGCGCCGGCGATGGCAGAAACTACTATGAGACGGCGTTCGACTTCCTTAACGCCGTCAACGGGTTAAGCGATTACAACAAAAACTTCATGATGCAGGTATATTTCGATATTATCCGCAACAGCGCCGGCATGGCTAGAGCCGCGCGCGTCAATCCGTCGTGCATGATGCGTTACCTGCAAACCATATTCACCGACCCCCTTACCCGAGAGGCGCTGATGTCCGAGGGTATATCGCTGAGCGAGAAGGTTGATTTTATCGCTGAGGTGTTTTAGGGTCTGTTCAAAAAATAACGCGGCGGGACGAAAAAGACGCCCTAAGACCCCTGCGGAATTTTTCTAACAGACCCTAGCCCAGGATGGGCAAACCCCCTCCGCCCCAAGCGTTGCGCGGCGGACGCCTGCGCGCTCGCGGCCAGCGGACGGCGTTCAATACAAACCTATCCAGCGCCTCGTATTTCGGCAGATTGGAGTCCGGCGGCAACATGGGCTGGCGCAGCATGTATTCGTAACGCACATCGTCTTCGTCCAGCTCCTTGACCATACTCACCATCTGGTCGACGTCGGCGCAGCCGTTGAGGTTCAGGAACGCGTTCGGGTTGAACTGCCGCTCAATGGTCGGGTCGCCATAGTACAGCGGCACGGTCGCCGCCGCGAACGACTCCACGATCTTCTCAGTCGAATAACCAGGATATACGCAATTCTCAAACGCGATTGAGAATTTATGCACCCTCTCGAACGTCAGCTTGTTCTCCACCGCGTAGCCTATGTTGTTCGCGGCTCGACCGCCTGAATCGACATGCTTATACCCGCACAGCGCCTGCTCGAATTGATAGCGCGGCGTCGATACGTTGCCGCTGGAATAAAC
>JAITDK010000105.1 GCA_031282605.1 Oscillospiraceae bacterium | reverse complement strand
TGGGAGAAGCCGACGATTGGTTTGCGCGGCGGCGATTCGGTCGGTTTCCGCACGCATGATCCCAGCGCTATGATCAGGCACAGGCATAGCGGCAAACCTAACAATATAACTTTAACTTGAGCGCGGCGCATATACTTTACCTCGCGATCATGGCTAACAATCCCGGCCTCAGCGCGGCCGGGTTGCCTATCTTTCGATATTATACCACTGTTTTTCATATTGCGGCAACAAGATGTCAGCATCACGCGGCAATTCCCGGTTTGGAATCGCTGCGCTCAACTCGCGTCACCCTCCCATTCCTCCCCCGCGGCTTAGAACGATGGCGTGGAGGATCCGGTTACGTTCCGAGGCAGGCTATCGGAACACAGCAGGTTGCGTTCCGATAGTCTGTTCCGTAACGCAACACATCCCCCCCGTTCAAGGCACCGGGGCAGTCGGGAAACGGTGTATAAACCATATCAGATATTGACCTTTTTCCAGAACGCCGGGGTGCATAATATCAGCACGGGATAGATTTCCAACCGCCCTATTATCATGCCTACCGCCAGGAAAACCTTGCTGCGCGCCGAAAACCCCGCGTATGACCCGGACGGCCCAACCATGCCCATCCCCGGCCCAACGTTACCCACGCACGCAATCGCGGCGGATATGTTGGTCAAAGCATCCTTTCCGTCCAGGGCGACCACCAGCGCCAGTATCGCCACGCACGCCCAGTACAGCGCAAAATATACCATCGCTCCAAACATCGGCTCATCATCCACGGCGCGGCCATTGACCGTGATGCTCCGGCGCGCTCGCGGATGCAGTATCCTATACACCTCGCGCCGAACGATCTTGAACAACAGCAGCCAGCGTATCGTCTTCATGCCGCCCGCCGTCGAACCGGCGCAGCCGCCGACCAGCATTAGTATCAGCAGTATGCCTTGACTAAACGCCGGCCACGCTTGATAGTCCGCGGTAACGAAACCCGCTGTTGTAATAATCGAGCTGACCTGGAATATCGCTTTCCTCGCCGACTCCAGCGCCTCAGGATACACCTCATGATAAATATTCAGCGTTATCAGCCCCGTCGAAACGACCACGATACACATAAACAACCGTAATTCTTCGTCGCGAAGCAGACTGCGCCAGTTCCCTTTGAACAACAGATAGTACAGCGTCAGGTTCGCCCCGGCCATCAGCATGAATCCCGCGATCAACAGTTCCACGCCGACATTGTTATATGAAGATAATCCCGCAGGAGTCGCGTCGAAGCCTCCGGTACTGACTGATCCCATTGAGTAGCATATCGCCTCGAACAGCGGCATACCCGCCAGCGTCAGCATCACGGCTAACACGGCGGTCATCGCCGCGTATATCGCGTAGAGGATTCGCGCGTGGTTCCTAATGTTCGGCACGAACTTCTCCACGGACAAACCAGTGCTCTCCGCGCGCATCATATGCAGAGCGTTGGCCTTAATGGACGGAGCCAACGCGATTATCAGCAGCAGAAAGCCCAGCCCGCCCATCCAGTGTGTCGAACTGCGCCAGAATATCAGCGCGCGCGACAGACCAATCAAGCCCGGAAACACCGTCGCGCCCGTGGTGGAGAACCCCGACGCCGTCTCAAAGAACGCGTCCGCGTACGAATGAACGCTCGGCGATATCAGAAAAGGCAGCGCACCCAGCGCGGTCATTATCAGCCAGCCTAACCCGCCTATCGCGAAGCCTTCCTTCGAGTGTATATTGGTTACGCGCGGCTTCACTAGCCACGCGGCTATCGCCAGCGTCAGCACTATAAGGATCGACAGCGCGAACGCCCTGGTATCCCCGTCGCGGTATATCAGCGAGACCGCCAGCGATGGTACCATGCATCCCGCTTCAATGAACAGCACCGCGCTGAGTCGGTTGACTATCAAACGCCAGTTCATCTATATTCGCGGACGAACCGCGCGGGCAAGCGCCGCTCACCCCGCCGTTAGTCCCGCGTCCTCACGAATATCTCATTAAGGTCGGTCAATTCCAATCCCTTGGTGAACAGAATCACCGCGTCGCCCGCACGCATCACATCTGAACCGCCAGGGATTATTACTTCATTCTTGCGCGCGATCACGCCCACCAGCACGTTCTGCCTTAACTGCAGCTTCCGCAGCGGAACGTCCAGGAACTTTGTCGTGTTGTTCGCGGTGAACTCAATCGCCTCGGCCTTGCCGTCGGCGATCGGGTGGAGCGTGTTGATCATATCGCCCTGCGCGTTGGCCAGCCCCTTCGCGTATCGGGATATCACGTAGGCGGTGATCAGATGCGGGCAGACGATGTTGTCAATACCCATGTCCTTGATGACGTCCAGATAGCTTAGGCGGTTGATCTTCGCGACAACCTTGCCTGCCCCGGCGCGCTTGGCCATCAGCGCCGCCATCAGGTTCTCTTCGTCAATGCCCGTGATCGATACGAAAGCGTCCATATCGCCTAGACTCTCGCTGGTCAGCAGACGCGTATCTGTGCCGTCGCCTTGCACGACGAGGCATCCAGGCAGCAACCGCGCGAGCTCCTCCGCGCGGGATGCGTCTTTCTCGATTATTTTCACTCGGATGTCGATATCGTTCAGGTACTTGGCCAAGTAGTAAGCCGCGCGGCCACCGCCGACGACCATCACGCTGCGTATCCTATGCGTCCGCAGTCCTATGGCATCGATAAACCGCGATACCCGCTGCGGCAGTCCGACGACGAACACGCGATCCCCCACCTGAACGCGCGTGTCGCCCGACGGGATGATTACCTCATCGCCGCGTCTTACAGCGCCTATCAATATGCCGCCCGATAGACGGCGCGGGATATCCTTCAACGCGGCACCGGCCAGCGGCGAATGACCGCGCATCTCGATCTCCAGCATCTCTACCCGACCGCGAGCGAACACCTCTATGTTCGACGCCGCTGGGTATTCGATCAGCCGCCCTATCTCCTCGGCGACCGCCCGTTCAGGATTGATGAACCGATCGATTCCCAGGTCGCTTCGAATGATAGACAGGCCATCCTCGTAACCGGGATCGCGCGTGCGCGCCACGGTGTGCGCCGCGCCCAACCGCTTGGCGATCATGCATGTCAGCAGGTTGCGCTCGTCGCTGTTTGTTGTCGCTATGAACAGATCGGCCTTAACGGCGCCCGCGTCTTTCAGTGTCGCGAGGCTGGCCGCGCTGCCCTGTACTATACGCACGTCGATCGCCTCGGCGGTGTTGGTCAGCGTGTCGGCGTTCGTGTCGATTATTGTCACGTGATTGCCGGTGTACGCGCTCAAGCGTTCGGCCAGCGTAAAGCCGACCTTACCGTCGCCGGCGATTACTATGTTCATAATACTCCATCGATTCCTTGACAATATAATCGCGAGTCATCATTATAGGACGTGTGATTCAAAGTGTCAACGATTATCGGTTTTTATTATTGCTATGGACTATTATTGTTTTGTCATTATCGGTATTGCCTGCGATGGTTTTAACTTTTTCATGCCGTTTGCCTGCCGTCAAGGGGTTACGCTGCGGCGGGACGCTGTTCGATCCTCGGATCGAATGCGCTTTAAGTGTGTGTCTCCCC
>JAITDK010000299.1 GCA_031282605.1 Oscillospiraceae bacterium | reverse complement strand
TTTTTGAGGCGTACTCTATATCGCCAAGCGTCTGCTGTGTATTCATCATCATCATCTTCACCACCCGTACCATTATAACATAGTCCGACGAGAAATCATAGGTTAATCAGTGTTTACCTTGTTCGCCAGATGATAGCTGCACGCGATCCGCCCGGTGTCGGCGGTGGTCAGATGACCCGTCACCTGTCCGCCTGGCGGCAGCTGTCCTATCTCCGTTATCTCGCCTGTATAAACATCCAACCGACATACCACGTCGCCCTTGCACATGACGCCGTAAGCGCCCTGCCGATCCATCGCGAAACCCTTGTACTCGGATCCGGCCACCGCAACGATCTCGCCGGTCTCCACATGCACTTTGCACAGCGATCCTGTAGGCAGTCCCTCCGTGCCCGTCTGGCTGTTCATAAAAAAGAATTCATCATCCGGCGTGAAGTTTTCCGTCGTGAAGTAAAGCTTGCTGTTGCGGTGCGATCCGGATGTGTAACGGCATACTTCATAGCCGGTCGCGGGGTCTGTATAGCGGGTCAGGTTATTCATAGCGCACCTCGATGCTGTCAATTTCAGTGTCGGTACAGTGTACCGCCGCCCGATCGATTTTGCAACCCCACACGCCGCCGCAATTCCCCGCAAAATGCCTCTTGTAATCCTTTACAATCTATGCTATACTTCCAACAAATAGGTAACATTGTATAGGGGGATCGCGCGTGGTTGCAACTCGATCGAAAGCCAGTCGATCCAGGATAGCGGCGCATGTTATACGCGACAGGTGGTTGTATCTGCTCGCGCTGCCTGGTTTGCTGTACTTTATTATATTCAAATACCTGCCTATGTGGGGCGTGATGATCGCGTTCAAGGACTATGTGCCGTTCTTGGGCGTGCTGGGCAGCAAGTGGGTGGGGCTGAAGTGGTTCAACTATTTCTTCAGCAACCCGATATTCGGTCGACTGTTCGGCAACACGATCGTGCTGTCGGTTATGAACATCGTGTTTTTCTTCCCCGCGCCGATTATACTGGCGCTGATGCTCAACGAACTGCGCAGCGCGCGGTATAAGAAGATTATGCAGACGCTGCTGTATATTCCCCATTTCGTATCGATCGTGATCGTGTGCTCGATAACGTATGTGATGTTCAACTCAAACGGCATCGTGTATAAGATGGCCTACGCGATGACAGGACAGAACGTGGGATTCCTGACCTCGCCCTCCGCGTTCAGGCCAATGATAATCGGTCAGACGATATGGAAAGAAACAGGCTGGGGGACGATCATATTCCTAGCCGCGCTGGCCGGTGTGGACGTTGAACTGTACGAGGCCGCGATGTGCGACGGAGCGGGACGGCTGCGCCAGTTGTGGCACATCACCCTCCCGGCGATACGTTCAACCATCGTTCTGCTGCTAGTGCTGCGGATGGGCAGCGTGCTCGACACCGGCTACGAACACCTGATACTGATGGCCAACGCGATGAACCGCAGCGTGTCCCAGACGTTCGACGTGTTCGTGTATCAACAGGGCATACAGGGCGGGCAGTACAGCTACGCCACCGCTATAGGGTTATTCAAGGCGGTGATAAGCGTCGCGTTGGTCACGTCGTCCAACTGGATGGCGCATAAGATGGGCGAGCCGGGGCTGTATTGACTATACCGCTTGACACATAACGGGGAGGGACGCGTATGACCGCCGCGAGCATCAGGGGTAGAAACAACCGTAAGATCAGGCAATCATACCTCAGCCGCGCGTTCGATCGGTTCAACGCCGTGTTCATCGGCGTGTGTTCGATCGCAACCGTGCTTCCGTTCCTATACGTGGTCGCGGCTTCGTTTGCGACGGAGAGGGAGATCGCGGAAAGGCCGCTGTTCATAATCCCCAGGGATGTGTCGCTTCAGGCGTATCGGTTCATATTCTCGTCGAACACGCTAGTGAAGGCGTTCGGTAACTCGGTGTTCATCACGGCGGCTGGCACCGTGATCAATATGTTCTTCACGGTGACGCTGGCGTACGCGCTGTCTAAAAGGTATATGCATGGCCGCAACGCGCTGCTGAACCTAGTCATCTTCTCGATGTTCTTCTCCGGAGGGATGATCCCGGCGTACATAGTCGTGCGCGGGCTGGGTATGCTGGACAAATACTGGTCGGTGCTGCTGCCCGGCGCAATCAGCGCTTACAACATGATGATCATCAAGAATTTTTTCCAGAACCTCCCTGACGGCCTGGAGGAATCAGCGAAACTGGACGGATGCACCGATATGGGTGCGCTGCTATATGTCGTGCTGCCGCTGTCGCTGCCCGTGATCGCGACGTTCTCGCTGTTCTACGCGGTCGGTCATTGGAACTCTTACTTCTCCGCTATGATATACATGTCGCGCTCGCCCGAGAAGTGGCCGCTGCAGGTGACGCTGCGCCAGCTGATCATCCTCTCCGCCAGCATGGCGGGCGACGCGAGCAGCTACTCCGCCGATTACCTGAAGCCCCCCGATCAATCCGTCAAGATGGCTGTCATCGTCGTATCCACATTACCGATACTGTGCGTATATCCTTTCCTGCAGAAGCACTTCGCCAAGGGAGTGCTGGTGGGTGCGCTGAAGGGATAAAGGGGACAGGGCGTCCTTTGACCGACTCAATCGGCGCGGTCGCCGATAATATATTTAAGGAGGTTCCATATGCGTAAAATCCTGCTGATGCTGCTCGCGCTGGCCATGATACTGCCGGGAGTCGCCGCTGTCGCTGACGAAGCGCCGTATCCAATCAGCATCCTGATGCCGACGTTCTACACCGAGGCGTTCCAGTACGAGAACAACCCGACCCTGCAGGCCATAGAGGCTGCGACGAACACGAAACTCGACGTCACGTTTGTTCCCGACGCGTCCTATCCGGAGGCTGTCAGTCTGGCGTTGGCCGGCGATATGCCCAAGATCCTTGTGGTCAAGGGGCATCAGGATCCGGTGATCGTGTCCTCCGCGCGTGCGGGCGCGTTCTGGGACATAACGGACTACATCGCGGACACCGTATATCTGAAGGACGGCAGCCAGGTTGTGTATGACGCGTCCAAGATTGACGGACGGCTGTACGGCATATACCGCTCGCGTCCGCTGGCTCGCAACGGCATCATTTACCGCTCCGACTGGGCGGAAGCGCTGGGTTTGGGCGTGCCTGAGACGCTGGATGATTTGGCCGCTATGGCGAAGGCGTTCACCGATCCGGAGAAGGGCACATACGGCCTGGTCATGTGCAAGTACATAGACGGCACGATCTCGCTGACGACCATCATGCATGGCGCGCCGAATACCTGGGGTATCGACGCAGACGGCAATGTCTATCCGGCGCATGAAGATCCCAAATTCCTCGAAGGTTTAAACTGGCTGCGTGATCTGTACGCGGCTGGAGCGATCAACCAGGATTTCATGGTTCTTGAATCCACTATCTGGGACGACCCCATCAAGAACGATCAGGCGGGCATCAAGCTGGACGTCATGGACGGCGGTTATCGTCTGCAGGATTGGTTCGAGCAAAACAAGGACGTGCCGGCGGGAGAGAACGTATTTAATCTGCTGCCTGTAGTGAAGAATGCCGCGGGCGAGGAGCGGATGTGGCCGACCGCCGGTCTCTCGGGTGAGGTAATAATCACCAAGACCGCCAAGACCGAAGAAGACATGCTCAAATGCCTTGAGTTTTTAGACTTTTTGAACGGGCCGGAAGGTCAGACGCTGGTCAACTGGGGTGTGCAAGATCAGACATACTGGGTTGACGAAGAGGGATGGCGCGTTGCGACGCCTGCCGATTTGGAGATTTCCATTCGCTCTTTGCAGGGCAGCATCAATCAGCTGGGCATGGGTGTGAACGGTGATCTGGCTGTTCCGATGAAGCAGGAAGGTCTACGTAAACTGTACAATGATAATCTGGTCACGTACTTCGACTATGTGATAGGCAATCCATGCGCGGCGTTCATATCCGAGACGCAGGCGATGGTAGGCGCGCAGCTCAAACAGCTGGTTGACGACGCGAACGTGCAGTATATTGCAGGACAGATCGACGAGGCTCAGCTCAAGGCTGTGTATGAGCAGTGGAGAGCCGAAGGCGGCGACGCGGTCACGGCCGAAATGGACGAGATGTACAAGGCGGCGAACGGAAAGTAAAGGCGATAACTCTTTATTGGTGAGGGTCTCTGTGATGAGGGAGCGCGGCGCATCCGCGCCTTCGGGAAGGGGTCTCACGACCCCCTCCCGACCTCCCCCGGGGCTTGGAACGAGGCAACGGGGGAACCTGTTACGCCACGAAACAGACTATCCAGGTACAAC
>JAITDK010000222.1 GCA_031282605.1 Oscillospiraceae bacterium | reverse complement strand
GCGCGATCAGCTGCTCCAGGTATTGTTCCGGCACATCCTGCCGTTCCGCGATCAGGCGCAGAGGCTGAGGCCCGCCGCCATAAGTCAGCGCCAAGTCAAGTATAGCGTGGATGCCGTATTGGCTGCGCGTGGATAGTCTCAAGAACAACAACCCCTATCTTCACGACGTAATCCCGACTGTTTTCATCGGATATATTATACCACAAAACGGGGACTGTCAACACACATATTGCAGATTCCAGTGGAAAATTTAGCGCTCGAAAATGGTATAAAGAAATTCAAGGGAATCACGCGGGACGCGACTGGCGATCAAGGTCGGTTTATGGTAGAATAATGGAGCCGTCTGCGTCACGAAGAGACGCAAACTGCGCCATTATTTCAAACAGGATTGGAATTGCGATTGAGGCATGTTATAATTGCAATTGGGACGGTCGCGCCGCGTAAGCGGGGTGTGAGTTGAAATAAACAAACAAACAAACAAACGTACTGCGAGGTAGATACATTGATTCTCTTATTAAAACCCAACGCCGATTCTAGACAGGTGGACAGCGTCAAGGCGTGGCTGCGCGGTCAGGGTGTTGAACCGCGCGAGGTGATAGGGAGCGAAGCCACAATTATCGGCTTAATCGGCGACACGTCAAGGATCGACGTCGAACTGCTGCAATCGCTGGACGTGATAGAGTCCGTCAAGCGTATCCAGGAACCGTACAAGAGCGCGAACCGCAAGTTTCACCCGGACGACACAATCGTCACTATCGGAGAGGTAAAGGTCGGCGGCGGCGGATTCACGATCATTGCAGGGCCTTGCTCGGTGGAGTCAGAGGCGCAAGTGACCGATATAGCGTGGCGCGTAAAGTCCGGAGGCGCGGATATGCTGCGAGGCGGGGCGTTCAAACCGCGCACGTCGCCGTACGCGTTTCAAGGGCTGCGGGAGACAGGCATTGATTACCTGCTGCACGCAAAGGCGGAAACAGGGCTGCCCGTTGTCACCGAAATAATGGACATAAACCATCTTGATTTGTATGAGCATGTGGATGTGATCCAGGTTGGCGCAAGGAACATGCAGAACTTCGAACTGCTCAAGGAACTGGGCGCGACGCGCAAACCCATACTGCTAAAGCGAGGGTTGGCGAATACAGTAGACGAGTTGCTGATGAGCGCGGAATATGTGCTGGCAGGGGGCAACGCGCAGGTGATTCTTTGCGAGCGGGGTATTCGTACGTTCGAGACGCAGACGCGCAACACGCTGGATTTGTCGGCGGTGCCCGTGCTGCGTGAAAAGACTCATCTGCCTGTAATTGTTGATCCGTCGCACGCGGTTGGGGTAGCGCGGTGGGTACCGGCGTTATCGATGGCGGCGGCGGCAGTCGGCGCGGATGGGTTAATAGTTGAAGTACACAACGATCCGCCGCACGCGTTATGCGACGGCGCGCAGTCGCTCACGCCGGAGGTATTCTGCGCGCTGGCCGACCGACTGCGGCAGATGCACGCACTAGGCGCGGCGCCTACGGCGCATCCGCGCCGTAGGGAGGGTGCGCTGCGCGCCCTCGCTACGCTCAACTGACGTCCCCCGGGGCTTGGAACGGTGAACCGATGCGCCACGGAACAGACTATCCAGGTACAACCGGCAATCCGAAGCCGGTAGAATGTGTATCACGATGATCCAGGCGAAGCCTGGTCAGGATTCGAAAGGGCGGATAGCGGACAGCCGCGGCTAGCGCAACGCAATGCTAACCCTACGCATAGTAAAAAGGGCGGCGCCCTTACGCCATAAAGGCAACGAGCGCCGCCGTAGTAAAGCTTACCCTACTTATACACCGTCTTCAGCGCGTTTTCCATCGGCTGCTTGAACGTCTCCTGGAACTGCGCCGGGGTCATGTCGCCGGTCATAATATCCGACAGGCCGAAGTCCTGGGTATCCGACGCGGCCAAGGACGTCATGCTCTCCCACGGATCGAAGCTGACAGACCGCGCCATCATGTGATTCAGCCGAATATTGTTTTCGGCAAGTACATCGTCGCCGTGGGCGCATGTGATCAATATCTCATCGTTCCACGTCAGCGGCAGGTCATCCGGATCGAGCACGTCATACTGCTTCGTGTTCTCGAAATCACCGTCATACCAGTTGATCAAATCCCTCCACGCGGCGTATACCAGCGCAGGATCCTCCACGCCCTTCGGAATCATGTAGTAATTGCCGTTGACCGAGTTATGGGTGTTTGTCGCCTGATTGCCGCTGGGCCCAACAGGATACGGAACCACGCCTATCTCGAAGTTCAGCGGGTGATCCATACCGCCGCCGCTGCCCGCGCTGCCGCTGTCGTTGAGTATCCAGTTCGCGGCGGTAAAGAACGCCGCGCTGCCGTCGCTGTAATAGTTATTCGACGCCCAATCCTCCGTATTCCACGGCCTTGCTATCTTTAGATCCTGATACATTTGCTTATACAGATCGAGAACCTCGCCCGTAGCGGCGCTCATCAGCCCGCCTTCAGGGGTGGCGGCGATCTGCGCGCCGTTTGAGCGCAGGAATCCGTTCAGGTGGTTCGTCCAGAATCCGGTGAAGCCATATACCGGCGGGTTCGCGGTCAGGTCGGTAAGCTTCGCGCAGTAATCCAGGAACACATCCCATGTCCACTCGCCTCGATCCCATAGATCCTGCGGATTTTCAAGCCCCTTGGACTGCAGCAGCGTCCAGTTGAATCCCAGCATGTATACCGTAGCGCTCTCGACATAGTCCTGCCACATATACGTTTTATCCTGCGAGGGGAACTTCAGTCCCTGGAATATCTGCTGGGTGGTGAACACATCGTCGTCCGGCAGCGTGATATCCTCCAGCGCGTAGACGTACTCGTTCAGCGCGTATGTCATCGCGAAGTTGATATCCACCTCGTAGATATCGGCTTCCGGTCTCCCGGACAGTATACCCTCGTCGATGCTGATCTGCGCGCCCTCAAACGTGGTGCGCACAGCCTCGAACCTGACGTTGTACTTTTCCTCGATCTCCTTAAGCCGTTCGTACCTCACCTCGTAGCTCTCGGGGCTGGTGAAGTATCCGTCCAGATCCTCCATCTCCATCCCGCTGAAGTATGGATACGCGCGGTCATACCATCCGGCGACGCGGATCACCCGCGCGCCTCCATCATACTTGCCCTGTCCGGCAGTGCCCAGTGGCGCGCCCGGCACATCCACCACCGACGCGAACGCCGCGGACGCCATAGTCAGCGCCAGCAGCAGCGCGATAAACAGTGTCACTCTCTTCATGTTGAACCTCCTGTTATTTCAGTATCAGCGAGATGCTAGTGATCGTATCCGCTCCATCCCAGCAGCCGAAGCCCAGATTCTGCACCTCAGCGACCTGATCCATGTCGTCCAGGTACAGCTTAAGCGACTTGCCCGGCTCCAATTCCACCAGCGGATCATCAAGCGTTATCTCGCGCCAGCCTTGTTCCGCCGGGCCGCCGACCACCTGGACGACGAATTTCGACCCGCCCGGATTGGTCTCGATGGGACTGGATCCGTCTTCATTCGGCGTAAACTCGACCAGCAGCGCGGACGCGCTTTGCCATATTTCAAGCGGCACGCCCGACGAGTTATAGTTGATCCATCCCGCCTCGAACGGAGCCGCGCCCAGTTCATACAGCTTCGCCTCAGTCTTGACCCGCAGGTATATGCGCGTTATAGTATCCGCGCCGTCCCACGCGCCGTAGCCCAGGTTCTG
>JAITDK010000208.1 GCA_031282605.1 Oscillospiraceae bacterium | reverse complement strand
GGAAGAGAATATCAGCCTGCGAGTACGCCGCGATCATGTGCCTTATGACTTATGGGAGCGGCAAGGACACATCAAGACGACGGAAGGGAACGTGGTACATTATGGTTTTATAGAGAAATTCATTGAGGAACTGGGCGAGCGGTTCAACATACGGGAGATAGCGTATGATCGCTGGTCGGCGACGCAGATTACGCAAAACCTACAAGGCGTCGGCTTTCAGATGGCGCCGTTCGGGCAAGGATTCAAGTCGATGTCCGCGCCGGCGAACGACCTGATGCGCCTAGTGCTCAGCAAGAAGATAATGCATGGCGGGCATCCCGTGCTTCGTTGGAACATGGATAACATCTTCATCAAGACCGACCCCGCCGGAAACATCAAGGTGGACAAGGAAAAATCCACCGAGCGCGTTGACGGCGCGGTCGCGATGATCATGGCGCTGGATCGGGCGATACGATGCGGCGGCGGGACTGTCGGCGCAAGCGTTTATGACACAAGGGGTTTGATACTAATCTGACATATATTTTATGAAAGGGGCACACTCACATGAATCCATTCCGAACCATCTTCCGCCAGCGTGATCGCCCGAAGGATCGCCTCGGCGGCGGCTTTTCATTTCTGTTCGGCGGCACACCCAGCGGGACAAACGTCACCGAGCAGACCGCCATGCAAAACACGGCAGTGTACGCCTGTGTGCGAATCCTCGCGGAAGCCGTCGCCAGTCTGCCGCTGCACGTGTATCGCTGCAAAGCGGACGGCGGCAAGGATCGCGCGCCGGATCACCCGCTGTACCCGCTGCTGCACAACGCGCCCAACGAAGATATGACTTCATACACGTTCCGTGAGACCATGATGAGTCACCTTCTATTGTGGGGCAATGCCTATGCGCAGATTGTTCGCAATGGGCGCGGGCAAGTATTGTCGCTGTATCCGTTGCTGCCGAACCGGATGGAGGTTTCACGGGCGGCTAATGGCAAGCTGGTCTACACCTACACGCGAGATTCGGATGATCCAGGCTCGCGGGGCGGACCGATAACGCTGCAACGCTCGGACGTTCTGCACATCCCAGGACTAGGATTCGATGGGATAATTGGGTATAGTCCAATAGCCATGGCGAGGAACGCTATCGGGATGTGCATTGCCACGGAGAATTACGGTGCGAGGTTCTTTGCCAACAGCGCCCGACCATCCGGCGTGCTGGAGCATCCAGGCGTCCTTAAGGATTTTGACAAACTCCGCCAAAGCTGGCAGGCGCAGTTCTCCGGATCGAACCAGCATTCTATCGCAATTTTGGAAGAATCTATGAAGTTTCATCCAATAAGCATCAACCCAAACGACGCGCAGTTCCTTGATACCCGCAAGTTTCAGATACTGGAGATAGCGAGAATATTCAGGATACCGCCATCGTTCCTGGGCGATCTGGATAGGGCGACGTTCTCGAACGCCGAGCAGTTAAGCCTGGACTTTGTGAAGTTTACGCTTGCGCCTTGGCTGACGCGCTTTGAGCAGGGGATGGAACAAAGCCTGTTATTACCGTCGGAAAAGAATGATATATTCATCCGGCACAACGTCGAGGGCTTGCTCCGGGGCGACTACAAAACGAGGCTCGAGGCGTACTCGATCGGTATACAAAACGGGTTCATGAGTCCCAATGACGTAAGATCCATCGAGGATTGGAACCTCATCCCGGAAAGCGAAGGAGGGAACGGCTACTATGTAAACGGCAACATGCTGCCGCTACGCTTGGCGAAAGAAGGCGCATACGTTAAGAAACAGCAAGATGTCAAGGAGGCAAACGGATGATCCGCAAACGATTCTACAACTGGACACGCGACGAAAGCACAGCGGAGCGCGTACTCTACATCGGCGGTGAGATCGCCTCGCAGCAGTGGTTCGACGGCGACGTCACGCCCGAATTGTTCCGATCAGAGCTGTATTCCGACAGCGGACCCATCACCGTCTATGTGAACAGCATGGGCGGCGACTGCACGGCGGCAAGCCGGATCTACACAATGATGATCGAATATCCATGGGACGTAACTGTGAAAATTGACGGTCTCGCCGCCAGCGCGGCCAGCGTAATTGCCATGGCTGGCACGAAAGTACTGATTGCGCCGACCGCCGGAATCCTCATCCATGATCCCGAAACGCTCGCCATAGGCAACGCCGATGAGATGCGCCGTACCGTGCAGACGTTGAATGAGGTGAAAGAATCAATTATAAACGCATATCAACTACGGACGGGTCTGTCTCGCACAGTGTTATGGAACATGATGGCGCGGGCGGAGTACATGAACGCGTATCGTGCGCTCGAACTGAGGTTTGCGGACGGGCTGATCACCGATACGAAGCGCGTCGTGTTTGACAGTGCGCCGCAGTCATTCAGCATGAGAGCGCTCATCGGCGTAGGTCGTAACACGGCGGCACAAACACCCATGCCGCCAGACAAACCGTCCGAACCTGAACCCACACTCACAAAACCCACTGGTATCCCATTGGAGTCGCTCAAAGAGCGGCTCTTTTCCATTGCACACTAACATGAGGGAGGAACACACATGTCCACCATTCTGGAGCTTCGCGAACGCCGTGCCGCCGCATGGGCGAAGGCCAAATCATTTCTCGACACGAGCCGCGATGAAAACGGACTCATCTCGACGGAGAACGCCGCCATATACGATCGCATGGAGAAAGAGATCGTTGCGTCAGGAGAGCAGATCCAGCGGCTCGAACGCCAGGCGGCAATCGATGCGGAAATGTCCGCGCCGACATCCACGCCAATCATGAACACGCCACAGCGGCAGGTCGTTGATTCCAAGCCTGGCCGTGCGTCCGCCGAGTATAAGACCGCCTTCTGGAATATGATGCGCGCCCAGCGCGGCAGCTTCGAGGTATCAAACGCGCTGCAGATCGGAAGCCAGGAAGCTGGCGGATTTTTAGTCCCTGATGAGTATGAGCGAACCCTAGTCGAGGGACTGGCTGAAGAAAACATGTTCCGCAAGCTGGCGCACATCATCCAAACGTCCAGCGGCGACAAGAAGATTCCGGTCGTCGCGTCGAAAGGCACGGCGGCATGGGTGGATGAGGCGGCGCAAATTCCTGAGAGCGACGACTCGTTCGGGCAAGTGACGCTTGGCGCACATAAACTCGCCACGATGATTCGCGTCAGTGAAGAATTGCTCAACGACAGCGTGTTCAATGTCGAGGCATACATCACCAAGGAATTCACCCGCCGCATCGGCGCGAAGGAGGAAGAGGCGTTCTTCGTCGGCGACGGCGCCGGCAAGCCGACAGGGTTGCTTCACGCCACCAACGGCGCTCAGATTGGCAACACTACCAGCAGCCAGACCGCCATCACATGGGATGATGTGATTGAGCTGTTCTACAGCCTCGCGGCGCCGTACCGTACCAAGGCAGTATTCATCACCAACGACGCGACAGTCAAAATCCTAAGGAAACTCAAGGACAGCACGGGCAACTACCTGTGGGCGCCGAGTATTAAAGAAGGCACGCCGGGCACGATCCTTAACCGCCCGCTGTACACATCCGTGTACATGCCCATCGTCGGCACTGGCGCGAAGCCCATCCTTTACGGCGATCTAAGCCATTATTGGGTGGCTGACCGTCAGGGACGCGTTTTCAAGCGCCTGAATGAGCTATTCGCCTCCACGGGGCAAGTAGGGTATCTCGCAACGCAGCGCGTAGATGGTAGGTTGGTGCTGCCAGAAGCCGTCAAGGCTCTGAAAATGGCTAGCCCACCTTCGGCGTGACCGTAACCCATGGCAGCCACGGATTATCTCCTGCCCAGAGTTAAGGCAAACCTGTTACTGAATCATGACGCGGATGACGGGTTTCTCGCGGGACTCGTCTCCGCCGCTGTTGGGTATGCGGAGCTTTACCAACACCATGCGGAAGGTCATTACAACGAAAACCCCATACCTGCCACAACCGAGCAAGCTGTAGTGATGCTCGCCTCGCATTGGTATGAGGCGCGCGATGGATCGACAGGCGGCTTTTATGGGGACAACGTACCCGCCGCGCAGCAGGTATGGAACGCAGTGAACAACCTCTTACGGTTGTCGCGGAACTGGAGCATGTGACGCTATGTCGTTCGGGAAAATGCGTTCCTTCATTAACATAGTGTCGCAAACGACCGTTAAGGACGCCGAGGGTTTCGCCCAAACGCAGGATACCGTCCTCGCCTCCGCTCGCGCGTATAAGGAGGAGCGCCATGGTACTGAAACCTGGAAGAATCGGGCGACATTCAGCGAGGCAACGTGCCTGTTCCGCTTCCGCGTGATACCCAGCCTGACCGTCA
>JAITDK010000107.1 GCA_031282605.1 Oscillospiraceae bacterium | reverse complement strand
TGGAGAGTCTGTTCCGTAGCGTAACACGTTCCCCCGTTCTTCCGTTCCAAGCCCCGGGGGAGGTCGGGAGAGGGTCGTGAGACCCCTTCACGAAGGGTTATCCGCCCTTTCGAATCCTGACCAGGCTTCGCCTAGACCATCGTGATACACATTCCACCGGCTTCGGATCGCCGGTTGTACCTGGATAGTCTGTTCCGTAGCGCAATCAGTTCCCCCCGATAGCCTGTTCCGTAGCGCAATCGATTCCCCTGGATAGTCCGTTCCGGAACTGATCCCGACCCTTCGACGACAGCTCCCTTAACGACCGACGATTAACCCGCGGAGGCGCAGCAGTAAATGAACCGAATCCGTTACCTGATTCGCCGCGCCGCGCGCATGAACTGGGGCAAGATGCTCGCCACCGCACGGCAGCTCTCGCCTGTCGCGCGTCGATCAGTGCTGTGGCTGATGATCGACATGTTCCGTTGCGCGGTCAAATACCAGGCTGGCTACATGGATTACAAGATCGCCCAGTTTTACCGACTGAACGATAAGCAGCGCGCGACCCAGATCACGCGCGGCATATCCAACCGCATCGTATCGAGAATGAACGCCAAAGAGGATTGGCGCTTCTTCGACAACAAAAACGAGTTCAATACACTGTTCGCGGACTATCTCCATCGCGATTGGTTCGACCTGACCGACAATAGCGAGTTCACTAGCCGCGCGCTGGCCAAATTCCTGACGAATCGAGGCGACCTCATCGCCAAACCAATGGACGGCTCAAGCGGCCAAGGGATAACGAAGTTCACGCCGGATGAGTTCGCCGACCCCGCCGCATTTGAATCGCTGCTGCGCGCGAAGGGGCTGACATTGCTGGAGGACTGCGTCAAGCAGCACCCGGTCATGGCGGGGATGTGCCCCACCTCCGTCAACACAATGCGTATAGCTACGCTGCTCGGGGACAAGAAGCAGGGCGTGGTATACGCGTATCTGCGCATAGGCAACGGCAAGGTGATGGACAACGTGGACTGCGGCGGTATGGCCGCGCCCATCGACATAGCGACAGGCCGGCTTAGCTCCGTCGGCGCCGACAAAGCGGGCCGCACCTTCGAGACCCACCCGCTGACCGGCACGAGGATACCAGGGTTTGAGATTCCGTATTTTCATGAAGCCGTCGAGATGTGCCTAAGGGCGATGCGTGTCAAGCCGCGGATGCGGTTTGTGGCATGGGACGTTGCAGTCTCGCCGGACGGGCCGCTGTTCATCGAGGGGAATTCGTTTCCCAGCCACGCCATACCCCAGTTCGCCGCTCACTTCCCCGACGGCATAGGTATACTGCCGCGATTCGAGGAATTTATCGACCTGTAAACACCGCGAAGCCCAACCATCCTCTACACGGTTTATACTCTCATCAACACCCAAACATTGTACAAACTGCCGAATATACCACTAATAGTTGTACAACCAATAATAACAAACCGCATCCCACCTTGTCTATACTTGCCAATTTACATCCGACGCACTTATCAACTATCGTCAAACCAGCTGATTTGGGAATATGAGTCAGCGCGTGACGACGATTGACAAATCGCGTGCGCTATGATATACTACACAAAGTTACCCAATCGGCTGAGATGCCGTGGCTTTATCCTACATAAGACGCGCGACCGCCCCGCGACCAAGCGTACCAATACCGTTAGCCGCGAATTTTCGCGGAAAGCGGCAAAACCAGAAAGGGGATCCTGCATGAAGAAATGGCTGAGCCTCCTGACCGCACTGATCATGCTGGCGGCAATGTCCGCTATGCCCGCCCTCGCCGAAGAACCGGCGTATAACCCCGACGCGATGATTTACGTCTACTCGACGGACGACCCGACCCACCTGGACCCCGCGCTCGCGACCGACGGCCAGTCCACCGTTGTGACCGGCCTGCTGTTTAACTCGCTGGTAGGCTATAACAGGGACGGCAGCATCTTCCCGGACGTAGCGGAATCATGGGAAGTCTCCGAAGACGGCCTGACCTATACGTTCAAGATCCGCGAAGGCGTCAAGTTCCATGACGGCACCGTCTGCGACGCGAAGGCTGTCGAGTGGAACTGGACCCGCGTGGCTCCCTGGAACGCGTCACCCGACATGGCGTATTCGACGATACTTTTCGGCAACGTCGAGAAGTTCGAGGCGACGGACGACTATACGTTCGTGGTAACGCTCAAGTCCAAGGATTCGACGTTCCTCACCCTGCAGGGCAGCTCCTCGCTGGCGGCGGCGCTCCTGTCGCCCACGGCGTATGAAGCCGACCCGGAAGCGGCGGATCGCAATCCTGTGGGAACCGGCCCGTACAAGTTCGCCGAGTTCAAGAGCGGACAGTATGTGCGCGTGGATCGTTATGACGAATATCACCGCGGCGTTCCCGCCAACGCCGGCGTGATCATCCGCATCATTCCGGAAAGCTCGACGGCTGTTTCCGAATTGATGACGGGCGGGCTGGACTATGTCGGCAACCTCGCCGCCGATCAGGTAGACTTGCTCCGTTCGGCGCAAGGCATTGAGATTCTGATCAAC
>JAITDK010000090.1 GCA_031282605.1 Oscillospiraceae bacterium | reverse complement strand
GTCAGAGCGGCGGAGAACGTCGCGCCGCGCTCATTAAGCGCTGCGAACACTTGCGATTCCTGTTCCGTCAATGAGGATAGCTCGTCCGCCGTTCGAGCCGCGCCGCCGGACGATCCTTCGGATTGCGATTCATCAAACGTGATGAGAGGGACGCCGCCTTCAACCGCCTTTGCGTTCCAGCGGAATATACCTGACAGAAGCAGCGCGTCCAGCTGCGAGGGTCGGTAGCGCGGCACCCGCGCGGGCAGTATCTCGCGTTCCCAGCGCGAGAGCGACATGGACACGCCCGACAGCACGCGCAGCGCCGATTCCAGCCGCGAGGGGCCCGCGGGCGGGAGCATTCGAGACGCAAGCCACGCCGCATATGCCTCCGGCGGCGCGGTGACGACGGCGGCGCGAAGCGCGGCGCGCGTGCGCGCGCTGGCCAGACTATATACCTCCGAATGCCACAACACGCCGTCGTATTCGATGGCCGCGCCGGAGTCGGCGAGCGTTTGAATGATATCCGATAGGTCGCGGGCGTAGCGATCCTCCAACTGTGCGGCGGTCATGCCGCCGCGGAATCTGAGGCATCGCTCGACTACGCGGGCGATACTGGCGTCGGTTTCCAGACGCTCGTACTCCGATAGTTGTTCAGCCGCGATCCATAACCCCGGTTCGACATATAGGACGCGGCCGGCGGCGTGAAGCGACTCCAGCCATTCGGCGGGCGCGTCCAGTTCGTCGGCGCGGGCGTCGCCGCCGGTGAGCAGCCAGGCGTGCAGCGCGTCCGGCGAGTTCAGCTTGGGCGCGGGTGCGGCGGATTCCAGTATCGAGGGATCGGGCGGGCGGAGCCGCGACGAATCCATCGCGGCCAGTACGGTCGCGTCGGGAGCGAGCCGCGCAGCCCCAGCCGATGCGGGCGAGGGATCGTAGTCGTACATCTCAAACCCGGTAAATTGTGACATCAGATCAGCCGTCATCGGTGAGGGCTTGTCGGATCGCAGTTCCAGCGACTCAATGCGGCCGTCGGCCAGTTGGGTCAGCATGTCCGCCAGACCGGACGCGTCCATATGCTCGGTCAGGCACTCGCGTAATGATTCGATCAGCAGCGGGTGATCGGGGTGAGACAGCGCGCGGTCGAGGGCTCGTGCACCGCGTTCGCGCTGCACCCATAGGGGTTGGCGGCGGCCGTTCCTCGCGCCGAACATCATCGCCCGCGCGGCGGCGTATCGGAACGTCATGCCGAACAGCGGCGTGGAGGGCAGCAGCGCGGCCAGGGCGGAGACCAGCGCGTCCGCGTCCGAACCGTAGCGGCGAATCACGTCCGCCAGCAGTCCGTCGGGCAGCGCGCGTTCGCCAACCGTCGTCAGCAATACGCCGTAATCGCCGGTGAACGCCAGCGTATCAAGCCCCATATCGGTCAGGATCGATTCGCGCAGCAGCATGGACAGCGGCAGATGCACCCTGCGGCCGAACGGACTGTGGATCATCAGCGCGTCATAGCCGGACTCCGTCTTGAAGTGCTCGAGTATGATCCGCCGGTCATGGGCGAGGGCGCCCGTCGCCTCTATCTGATCCTTCAGCAATTGCCTGATTGCCCTTGAGGCGTCGTCGTCAATGGGCAGGTCGAGCGGGTGATTCAGGCGATTCGATCCGCCCGATCGTTCCATCGATTCCTCCAGCGCGCGCAGCCGCTCGCCGAACCGCCGCCCCACCTCGTATGGACGTCCGAACCCGTCGCCCTTCCAGAACGGCGTTTGCGCCCCGGCGCGCTCCGTCGCCTTGACCATCACGCGGTCGCGCTCAATCTTGACTATCTGCCACGCGAACGCCCCCAGCATAAACCGATCGCCTATCCTTGCCTCGAACACGAATTCCTCCTCCAGCTCGCCCAGCCGCGCCGAGCCATCCTCCAGCCACACCGCGAACAACCCGCGATCAGGGATCGTAGAGGCCGCGCACGCCAGCATACGCGTATAGGTATCGCCCTTGACCGTTTCGTGGATCGCGTCGTAGTATAGGCGCGGTCGAACCATTCGCATGTCGCCGCGCTCGTAATCGCCGCTGAGCATACGCAATGTGTTCACCAGCGCGCCGCGATCAAGCCTACGATACCCCCACGCGCCTCGCGACATTTCCAGCAGCTCGTCCACCGAGGATAGACTAGCGGGATTCGATGCGCAGGACAGCATGTGCTGCGCCAGCACATCCAGCGCGAGACGGACGGCGCGATCAGGCTCGACGCGCTGTGCCTGCATCTCCCGCACGGTCAGCGCGGCGTCTAGCGCGTCCAGCGGCGTTCGGGCGAGCACGCGCATCCGGCTGACGCGCGCGGGCGAGTGACCCGCGCGACCCAGCCGCTGCAGCCCGCCGGCGACGGTCGGAGGCGCGCCGATCTGCACGACGAGATCTATCTCGCCCACATCGATGCCCAGTTCCATCGAGCCTGTGGCGCACAGGCATTTCAGCGAGCCGGACTTGAGCATTCGCTCCGCCTCCAGCCGCCGCTCCTTGGCCAGGCTGCCGTGGTGGGTGCGCGCGAAATTCGTCGGATTTTCCTCGCCGTCGTCGGCGGCCATGGCGCACAGCCCGGCGGCTATCTTCTCGGCGGACGCGCGGCCATTGACGAACACCAGCGTCGACGTGTTGGCGCGCGCCGCGTGATACGTCTCCCGTATCATCGCCGGCCAGACGGAGCTTTCGCTGCGCTCGGCTTGCGGGGCTTCGACGGCGGAGTCGGCGCGCTTGACTGCGTCGGGCTTCACGATAACGCATGGCCTGGGCGAGCCGTCCGACGTCGCGCCGCACAGGAACGCCGCGCCTTCATCCGGCAAGGCGAGCGTGGCGGATAGGCCGATCCGCTGCGGCGGTCTCTCGCACAGCGCCGACAGCCGCTCCAGTGAAAGCGACAGGTTTGCGCCGCGCTTGACCGCCAGCAGCGCGTGCAGCTCGTCCACGATGACTGTGCGGCAGGTCGAGAGCATCCGCGAGCCGTTGACGCTGGTCAGCAGCAGGAACAGGGACTCCGGGGTAGTGATCAATATATGCGGCGGGCGCTTGATCATCGACGCGCGTTCGGATTGCGCGGTGTCGCCGTGGCGGATAGCGGCGCGGACGTCAGGCAGCGGTTTGACGCCGCGATCGGAGCGCGCCTGATCGAACTTGGCGCGTATGCCTTGCAGCGGTTTCTCCAGGTTCAGCGCGATGTCATTGCCCAGCGCCTTTAGCGGCGTGATGTACAGCGTATCGACGGCGTTCGGCAGGGTGCCGCATTCAGCGCGGCGGAATAACGAATCCAGCCGCAGCAGGAACGCGGCTAGCGTCTTGCCCGTGCCTGTGGGCGCGATGATCAGCGCGTCGCGACCCTCGGCGAGAACGGGCCATCCATGCGTCTGGGTCGACGTCGGTACGTCGAACGCGTCCCGAAACCATGAGCGAGTATGATCATGAAACAATGATAACACACCTGTTGTTGAATCCATGCGGCGCCTCCGATATAATAACGTGTCCGAGGGGGTTCATTCCGCGAGGCATGGGTTTTCCCGGCGAAAAGGGGTGATTCTGCCCCGTCGAACTCACGGTATAATACCCTGTGATCGTAATGCCTCTAGGTGTATTATGTCAATATTTCTTAGATAAACTATGAAGGAGAGACGAAAATGATTGATACCGACCGTGACGCCGCGTGGAAGCTGCTTAACGAATACAACCAGGACGCGTTTCATCTGCTGCATTCGAGGGTGATGGAGGGTGTGATGCGCTGGTACGCGAATGAACTAGGATACGGCGATGAAGCGGATTTCTGGAGCAACGTCGGACTGCTGCACGACCTGGACTTCGAGAGGTTTCCGGAGCGGCACTGCGAGGCGTGCCAGCCTATACTGCGCGAGCGTGGCTACAGCGAGCGGTTGATACGCGCGGTGGCCAGCCATGGATACGGGCTGACGGGCATGGACACGCCTGCGCCGGAACATCAGATGGAGAAGGTTCTGTTCGCGTCGGACGAGCTGACCGGGTTGATCGGCGCAACCGCGCGGATGCGACCCAGCAAGAGCGTATCCGACCTGGAGACCTCGTCCGTTATCAAGAAGTTCAAGACGCCGAAGTTCGCCGCCGGATGCAGCCGCGACGTGATTAATAAGGGTGCAGATATGCTGGGCTGGAGTCTAGAGACGTTGATTGGCAAGACGATTCAGGCGATGAGGGATGGAGGGACGGGTTGCGTTCCGGAACAGACTATCCAGGTACAACCGGCAATCCGAAGCCGGTAGAATGTGTATCACGATGGTCCAGGC